>CAMGIP010000015.1 GCA_946056155.1 uncultured Mediterranea sp.
GCCTTAATGCAAAAAAGGAAAAAAGAGGATGTGCCTATTTTGACACACCCTCTTTCTCTTATGAAAGGGGACACGGACAATCCGCTAACGACTGCAAAAATAACAGATAACAGTTTTGTTTTGGAGGGTATTTCCTCCTCTCTTTCTCCTCCCCCGTCAGCAGCTGCCGCAAAAATGTTCACAGTTCACAGTTCACAGTTTGTTTTTCGAGGGAGGCTGTTATCTGGTTATTATGCCTCTCTGTGAATCACACTCCCACTAGCTTGGTGTGTAGCCAGAATCAGTACCTCTGCAATCTGCACATGCTTTGGCGCGCTGGCGGCAAAGAAGGCTACATCGGCAATGTCAGCGCCTGTCAGCGGTTGGATGCCCTTATAGACCTTATCGGCACGTTCGTTGTCGCCATGGAAACGCACGTTGCTGAAATTGGTCTCCACCAGACCAGGTTTCAGGTTGGTTACACGTACAGCAGATTCTGCTACGTCAATGCGCAATCCATCGGTAATCACCTTGACGGCAGCCTTGGTTGCACAGTACACGTTACCTCCGGCATAGGCGGCATCTCCGGCCACGCTACCGATGTTGATGACGTGACCCTCGTTACGCTTCACCATCCGTGGTACAATGAGGCGTGTCATGGTCAGGAGTCCCTTGATGTTGGTATCAATCATGGTATTCCAGTCTTCAGGGTCACCTTCGTACTCCTTTTCCAGGCCGAGTGCAAGACCCGCATTGTTGATGAGTACATCGATGGTTTGCCATTCCGGCTCCAGAGAATCTACTGCCAACTGGGCGGCTTCTGCATCTCGAACATCAAACACCAGCGTCTTGACCTTTGTACCCTCTGCTTCGAGCTCCACTTTGATTTTGTCTAATACATCAGCGCGGCGAGCAGTAAGAATCAGATTGTAACCGCCTTCAGCAAACCGTCTGGCGCAAGCTTCACCTATGCCGCTTGTGGCACCCGTTATAAGTGCGATTTTTTTCATTGTCTTAAGTTCTAAATTGTTGTTTACCGTTACTCCCCTGTAGGGGACTATTGCTCTTGCAAAAATAGGAAGAATTTATCTTATACCCAAATATTATTTTGTTGTAGGCATTAACACCTGCGATGAAGGCATATATTAGCTACCACAATTGCTTGTAATTGATGAGTATCTTTTCATTTGTTTCGAATAATCAAGATGAATAATGGTGCAAAAATTGCGTATATTCTAGACTTTTTAGTGTATTATTCGTTTCTTCTGCTATCTGTCGTTAGTGGTTTCAGTAGATAAGTGCCTCATAGTCTTGCACGGCTAATGGAAATAGTGTATTTTTGTGCTCGCAGAATTAACTCTTATATTAGTCAAAACCATGAAAATTTGTAATAGAAGATTGCCATACGGCATGATGACCTTGGCCATATCGCTAATGACTATTGGCCTTTCAGCACAAACGGTATTACCTTATCAAGACATTACATTGACACCAGAACAGCGGGCAGACGACCTGATTCAACGCCTCACTTTAGAGGAGAAGGTCAACCTCATGATGGACCAGTCGCCCGCTATCCCTCGACTGGGAATACCCAGCTTCCAATGGTGGAACGAGGCTCTACACGGGGTGGGCCGAAACGGCTATACTACGGTTTTCCCTATTACGATGGCCATGGCCGCTTCGTGGGACGATCAGCTGCTTCAGCAATGTTTTGATGCCGTGAGTGATGAGGCGCGAATCAAGAACAACCAGGCAAAGGCTAATCATGAGATGAACCGCTACCAATGTCTCTCGTTCTGGACACCAAATATCAATATCTTTCGTGATCCGCGATGGGGAAGGGGACAAGAGACCTATGGTGAAGACCCTTATTTGACCTCACGCATGGGCTTGGCCGTAGTCAATGGCCTACAGGGAGAGAAGAATGAAAAATACAAGAAATTGCTGGCCTGTGCCAAACACTTTGCCGTTCATTCCGGGCCTGAATGGAACCGCCATACATTCAATATTGAGAATCTTCCAGAGCGCGACCTCTGGGAAACTTACCTCCCAGCTTTCAAGGCACTTGTTCAGCAGGGTGAGGTGGCTGAGGTGATGTGCGCCTACCAGCGCATTGATGGTGACCCCTGTTGCGGTAATAACCGCTACTTGCAGCAAATTCTGCGCGAGGAGTGGGGATTCCAAGGCGTTGTGGTTAGCGACTGTGGGGCTATACGCGATTTCTATATGAAGGACTGCCATGCGGTTTCTCCTACCCCCAGTCATGCGGCAGGAAAGGCTGTTCGTACAGGAACGGATCTGGAATGCGGATCAGTTTACAAAAATCTGCCCACCGCTTTACAGGAAGGTGAGGTCTCGATGGAATCCATTGACCGTTCGCTGAAGCGCTTGCTGGTAGCTCGAATCCGTTTGGGTGACCTTGACCCTCAGAATCTTGTACCTTGGTCAACTATTCCTCAAGAGCGCCTCTGCTCAAAAGAACATAAGGCGTTGGCTTATCGCATGGCTCAGGAGAGTATGGTGCTTCTACATAACAGGAATAACGTCCTTCCATTAAAGAAAGAGGGAATCAACCTGGTGGTCATGGGTCCCAATGCGACCGACAGCGTGATGCAATGGGGTAACTACAGCGGCTATCCTACGCAAACGGTAACTATCTATCAAGGTATAGAAAACAAGCTGAAGGGTAAGGGGAAGGTGAGATATGTAGGCGGCTGCGGATTGGTAAGCAATCTGGTTAGAAGCAGCCGCTTTGGAAACCTCAAGACACCCACAGGGGAAAGAGGAATGGCGGTCAGCTATTGGAACAATACCACAATGCAGGGTGCGCCTATTGCCCAAAAGATTCTGACTACGCCCTTCTCCTTGAATAACGGAGGCAATACCGTTTTCGCACCTGGGGTATCGCTTGAAAGTTTTACAGGCTGTTATCAAGCCGTCTTTGAACCACAGCAGGAAGAGGATATTGTCTTTGATCTGGAGGCAGACGATGGTTTTCGCGTCATCATCAACAGAGACACCTTGAGCAACCGTTTCTATCAGGCCCATGGCGTGCAAAAATGGACCAAATCCTATCACGTCAAGCCAGGTCAGAAGTACGCTATTCAGATTGATTATCTCCAGAAGTTTGGCATGGCGCACATGCAGTTCGACCTCTATGCACAGCAAGAGAAATCGAAGACAGAGATACTTTCAGAGGTAGGCGATGCGGATTATGTCATTTTCGTGGGCGGTATCTCTCCCAGTTTGGAGGGTGAAGAGATGCAGGTAAATGCTTACGGCTTCAAGGGTGGAGACCGTACGGATATCCAGTTGCCAGCTTGCCAGCGCGACCTGATTCAATCACTTCATGAGGCGGGAAAGCGTGTTATTTACATCAACTGTTCAGGTTCAGCCATCGCTCTGGTACCCGAGGTAGCCCACAGCGAGGCCATTCTTCAGGCTTGGTATCCAGGCGAACGCGGAGGAGATGCGGTAGCCGATGTGCTGTTTGGTGATTATAATCCCTCAGGAAAACTGCCCGTGACCTTCTATCGTTCAGTAGATGACCTGCCAGATTTCCTTGATTATACCATGGCCAACCGCACCTATCGCTACTTCAATGGAGAACCGCTGTGGGCGTTTGGTTACGGCCTTAGCTATACCACCTTTGCTTTCGATAGGCCAAAGTATAAGATGGGTGAGCTTACTGTAAAGGTGACAAATACAGGCACGCGAGATGGCGAAGAGGTGGTTCAGGTCTATCTTCGTAGGATGTCCGATGTCAAAGGCCCAAAGAAGTCGCTCAGGGCCTTCAAACGCATCTCGTTGAAGGCGGGTGAAACGCAACATGTCACCATAGACCTCCCTCGCGAGGCTTTCGAGACGTGGGACGAAACCACTAACACTATGCGAGTGATTTCAGGCCAGTACGAGCTGATGGTAGGTCAAAGCAGCCGCGACAGCGATCTCAAAAAGATAAAGGTCAAGATTTGACCCCATCTGTTATTTTGCTGACCCAGGGGCGGGTAGGTACATGCCGTACATGGTGAGGTTGTTCTCGCGAGCATATTTTCTTTTGCATTCGGTTTGTATTCTTTAAATAAGATAAACTGCACCTCAGCAAAAAAATATGCGAGCATATTTTCTTTTGCATTCGGTTTGTATTATCTTTGCTTCGCGAAGATAGGCGGCGCCTCAGCATTGCCCAAAAAAAGCGAGCTTTTTTTTGGTAATGCATTCGGCTTGCACTATCTTTGTCCCCCAAAGAATCTCTAACGAAATACTCTTATGATGAAAAAATCCATTCTTGTGGCCGTAATGGGCCTCACAACTCTGAGCGCAATGGCTCAGGAAACACCGAAAGAGGGTTTTGAATTTACTACCGTGAAAGAGAACCCTATCACCTCTGTAAAGAACCAAAACCGCTCAAGCACGTGCTGGAGTTTCTCCAGCATGGCCTTCTTCGAAAGCGAACTGCTGCGCATGGGCAAGGGTACGTTCGACCTCTCTGAGATGTTTGTCGTTCACCACACCATGCAGGACCGCGCGGTAAACTATGTACGCTATCACGGTGACAACTCTTTCTCTCCGGGCGGTAGCTTCTACGATGCTATCTTCTGCCTGAAGAACTACGGCTTGGTGCCGCAGGAGGCAATGCCCGGCATCATGTATGGCGATACACTGCCTGTACACAACGAGCTGGATGCAGTGGCTGGCGGCTATGTCAACGCTATCGCCAAGAGCCGTCTGACCAAACTTACTCCCGTATGGAAGAAGGGACTGAGCGCTATCTATGACACCTACCTGGGTGCTTGCCCCGAGACCTTCACCTATGAGGGCAAGGAATATACGCCGAAGAGCTTCGCCGCATCGTTGGGCCTCAACCCTGACGACTATGTGTCACTCACCTCTTACACGCACCACCCCTTCTATGAACAGTTCATCATCGAAATCCAGGACAACTGGCGCAACGGCCTCTCCTGGAACCTGCCTATCGATGAGCTGATGGCTGTCATGGACAATGCCATCCAGAAAGGTTACACCTTTGCGTGGGGAAGCGACGTGAGCGAACAGGGATTCACCCGCAACGGTATCGCTGTGATGCCGGATGCCGAGAAGGCCGCTGAACTGAGCGGTAGCGATATGGCCCGCTGGACGGGTATGGCTCCTGCTGACAAGCGTGCCGAACTGACCAAGAAGCCCTCACCCGAAATCGATGTGACGCAGGAGATGCGCCAAGTGGCGTTCGACAACTGGGAGACCACCGATGACCACGGTATGCTCATCTACGGTATCGCCAAGGACCAGACTGGCAAGGAGTACTTCATGGTGAAGAACTCATGGGGCACCAACAACAAGTACCAGGGCACATGGTATGCCTCCAAGGCTTTCGTGGCTTACAAGACCATGAACATCGTGGTGCACAAGGATGCGCTGCCTAAGGCTATCGCTAAAAAACTGGGCATCAAGTAAATTCACTTGAGTTTACCCCTTTTCCCCATAGAGCGTCTGCGAATCATCTCCGCAGACGCTTTTTTTTGCACAGTCCCCGACCCTCTTCCGCACAGCCCTGACCCTCTTTCGCACAGCCCCGATCCTCTTTCGCACAGTCCCCGACCCTCTTCCGCACAGCCCCGACCCTCTTTCGCACAGCCCCGACCCTCTTTCGCACAGCCCCCGACCTCTTCCGCACAGCCCCCGACACTCTTCCGCACAGCCCCGACCGACTTCCCCATCTCCCAGCTTTGGCGCAGGCGGAAGAGAGAGGCTTCACCCTTTCAGACAATCCGTTTGCTCATTCTATCAGAAATGTTAAAAAGAGAAGCCGATATTTCCATCTTTCAGCAATAGTTCCTATATTTGTCGGGAATACAGTATCCAGAGAACAAATTACCTTAACATAACAAAAACATCAAATCATGAATCTATTCCTTACTCCCTTCGCTAACCTGAAAAAGCCTATCGCTTGGTTCCCTACCCATTATCCCCTGCTCCACAAGCTGGCTCTCTCCGCGCTGCTGATTGGCAGCACATCGATGCTCCCCGCCCAGTCCAACGGCTGGCAGCCGCAGACCTACAAGGGAGAGAAAACCTATAAGCCGGTGAAAAAGGAGATCTACAAAAAAGGGTGGATTGACTTCAACAAGAACGGACGAAAAGATACCTACGAAGACCCCACAGCCCCCATTGATGCCCGTATTGAGGACTTGCTGGGACAGATGAACATCGAAGAGAAGACCTGCCAGATGGTGACACTCTACGGCTACAAGCGGGTGCTGAAGGATGACCTGCCCAACGAACAGTGGAAAACAGCACTCTGGAAGGATGGCATCGGAGCTATTGACGAACACCTCAACGGATTCCAACAGTGGGGATTACCCCCTTCGGACAACCCGAACGTATGGCCGGCCTCCCGACACGCCTGGGCCCTGAACGAGGTGCAGCGGTTCTTCGTGGAGGAGACCAGACTGGGTATTCCGACCGATTTCACCAACGAAGGCATCCGGGGTGTGGAGAGCTACCGTGCCACCAACTTCCCTACCCAACTGGGACTGGGCCACACCTGGAACCGCGAACTGATCCGCCAGGTAGGAGAGATTACTGCCCGCGAAGCACGTATCTTGGGCTATACCAATGTCTATGCCCCTATCCTGGACGTGGGCCGCGACCAGCGTTGGGGACGCTATGAGGAGATTTACGGGGAGTCGCCCTTCCTCGTGGCCGAACTGGGCATTGCCATGGTCAACGGTCTGCAGAAGGATTACCGTGTGGCGGCTACAGGCAAGCACTTCGTGGCCTACAGCAACAACAAGGGAGCGCGAGAAGGACTGGCCCGACTGGATCCTCAGATCTCTCCTCGCGAAGTGGAGATGGTGCATGTCTATCCCTGGAAACGGGTTATCCGAGAGACGGGGATGCTGGGCGTGATGAGTTCCTACAACGACTACGATGGATTCCCCATTCAAGGGAGCTTCTACTGGCTCATGCAGCGTCTGCGCCATGAAATGGGATTCAAGGGATACGTGGTGTCGGACAGCGATGCGGTGGAGTATCTCTACAGCAAGCACGGCACCGCCAAGGATATGAAGGAGGCGGTGAGACAGAGCGTGGAGGCCGGACTGGATGTGCGCTGCACCTTCCGCTCGCCAGAGTCGTTCGTCAACCCCCTGCGCCAATTGGTGAAGGATGGTGACGTGAGCGAAGAGACCATCAACGACCGGGTGCGCGACATCCTGAGAGTGAAGTTCCTCATAGGGCTCTTTGACACGCCCTACCAGACCGACCTCCAGGGGGCTGACCGTGAGGTGGAGTGCGAGGCCAACCAGGCAGTGGCACTGCAGAGCTCACGCGAGTCGCTCGTACTGCTGAAGAACAAGGACGGACTGCTTCCCCTGGATCCTGCAAAGATCAAGCGGATAGCCGTCTGCGGTCCCAATGCCAACGAGGAGTCCTTCGCACTGACCCACTATGGCCCCTTAGCCGTGGATGTGGTATCGGTTCTGGAGGGTGTGACTCAGCGCATGGAGGGAACAGCCGAAGTGACCTATACCCCGGGATGTGACCTGGTGGATGCCCACTGGCCGGAATCGGAGCTGATGGAGTTTCCCCTCACCACGGAAGAGCAGCAGGAGATAGAGAAGGCAGTAAAGCAGGCGCAAGAGGCTGATGTGGCCATCGTGGTACTGGGTGGCGGACAGCGCACCTGCGGAGAGAACAAGTCACGCAGCAGTCTGGATCTCCCGGGCCGCCAGCTCCATCTGCTAAAGGCGGTGGTGGCTACAGGCAAGCCGGTGGTGCTGGTGCTCATCAACGGACGCCCCCTCTCCATCAACTGGGCCGACCGCTTTGTACCAGCTATCTTAGAGGCGTGGTACCCCGGTGCCAAGGGTGGACAGGCCATTGCCGAAGCGCTCTTCGGTGACTACAACCCCGGTGGTAAGCTCACCGTCACCTTCCCCAAGAGCGTGGGACAGATTCCCTTCAACTTCCCCTCGAAACCCAACGCTCAGGTGGACGGTGGACGTACTCCGGGCATGAAGGGCAACATGTCGCGCGTCAACGGTCCGCTCTACCCCTTCGGCTACGGACTGAGCTACACCACCTTTGCATACAGCGACTTAGCCATTTCGCCCCGCATCATCACGCCTCACCAGACAGCCTATGCCACCTGCCGCATCACCAACACCGGACAACGTGAGGGCGATGAGGTGGTACAGCTCTATATGCGTGACCTGATCAGCAGTGTCACCACCTACGAAAAGAATCTGATTGGTTTTGAGCGCATCCATCTAAAACCGGGAGAGAGCCGTGAACTCCGGTTCCCCATCACTCCGGAGATGCTGCAGCTGCTGGACCGCCACAACGAATGGGTGGTAGAGCCGGGCGACTTCTCCATCATGCTGGGCGCCTCCTCGGAAGATATTCGCCTGAGTGAGAAACTGACCGTGGTGGCTGCTGGAGCCGATGCCCAGAGAGGAAAGGGCAAGCAAGGTGCAGAGTCTGCGGAGAAGGGTCAGTCGGTATCGGCCAGTACGAATGAAGAGGAGGCTGTTCGTGCCCTTGACGGAAAAGCGGAGAGCTACTGGGAGGGCAACAAGGGCGACTACATCACCTTTGCCCTGCCCAACCGCAGCCGCATCGGTGAGGTTTCCATCCGCTTTCACAAGGAGCCTGCCGAAGAGAGCACATTCGACATCCTGCTCTCCAAGGGCGGAGGTCAGTTCATCACCGTCTATTCGGGAAGCGTCAGCCGTTTCGACCAGTGGCACACCTTCCGCTTTGAGGAGGGGGTAGCCAGTGACCTGCGCATCCTGCTGGGAGCCGACCGCCTAGGCATTGCCGAAGTGAAGCTGCCCTACAAAGCGCAATAATCCGTCTGAAGGGGGTTGATGGGGTATCCCCACATGATGCTCAAACACGAAAACGGCCAATCAGACTTATCGACCACCGTCTGGCGTTGGAGGCAGTTGCTTCCAACGCCAGACCAATCGCTTACAACCTTCTTCGATGTGTTTTGCCACATTACGATATACGGTTGCGGTCTGATAATGTGGGTCTTCCACATTACCCTCTTCATCCAACGCTATCTTGTTGAAAAGGACGATTCTACCCCAATGGCCATAGTCCAATACCCGTGTGACTGCATCGCGGTGATACTCGTCAAATACAATGATAGCATCAGCTGTCATCAGACGTTCACGGGTCATCACTGTGGTCGAACCACTTAGTTCGTAGCCCAGTTCCCTTGCCACATCCACCATGGCAGCATCACGAGGGTTTTCGCCCCAGTCCAATGTGCCTAAGGAGAATACCTCGATGCCATTTACTCCAGCATCAGCCAACAGTCTCTTCGTCACACATTCTGCAAACGGTGAACGACAGGCATTCCCGGTGCAAACAAAACATATCTTATAACTCATTCCACTCATAGGTAGTAAAAATTATGGTAATTGAAGGTCGTCAACGGTGAGTGAACATCATCCATGGCCAGCATCCGTTCCGGTATCTCACTCAGGAGGATATCTTCATCAAGCAAACTCCTCAGCCGATGGGCCAGCTTCACATTCTCACGGTCAAGCTCTTCCTGTGTGGTTTCAATGTTGTACCTGAGCGCCTCACTTAATTCGGAAATTATCATTCCGGTAAACAATCCATGCAAACCTTCTGCACGGGCAAACTGGTCGGCATGACACCATACGGCCACGATATTGCCCCTATGTCTTTGCAAATAGAACCTGTGGGTATGGTCAACGATAGTCTTGTCGAACTCATCTTTGCTGTCATCCTTGCGGAAGAAGAGTCCTTTCTCTGAGCCATGCCCCAACAGCATGACGCGCTCCTGCGGTGGGACATGGTGCAGCAGATGACCTATTGCTCTTTTGGAACGGTCGTCAATCACCACCTGTGCCTCCAGCCCGTCATACAGGGCAGAGAGCATTGCCGTAGTCTTGTCTTTGGGGTGTATCACTAACATAAATTCTACTGTTTTTACTTCAATACTTCAGTTCATTTCTAGCGAAGTATTGCGTACTATATTTCATTGCGATTCAAGTTTTATTTGTTGTCCGGAAATTCTGTTGTCCCGCCACGCCACAGATCATCGGCTACATGCAGGAATGGGTTACCTTCTCCCTGACATATCATTGATGACCTGTTTGCTATCACAGATAATGGCTCATCCGACATTTCGATTGATAGATTGAAAAAGTGATGCAAAAGAAAGAAAACCACTGAACATTTTGTATATGCTCCCCTTCCCCCTATAAAAAGACTCTCTCGATATCTTCAAAGTTCCAGCACTAATGATTCACGCGACTGCATCTGCAACGCGTTGTCTAGAATGACCGTACGGCCAGTAAGAATATCCTTAGCCTCGCGATGTCCCTGAAGAATCTCCTGATAGTACCTCAGCGAAACCGTAGTAGGCGCATCTGTACCGTTAAGCATCACGAATACGGTCTTGCCTTCATACTGACGGGCATAGGCATAGACTCCCTCCTGCACCATAAACTGCACCATCGAACCCTTGGCTATCACCTCATTGCCCCTGCGCCAACGGAGAAGGGTGCGGAAGAAGTTGTAGCACTCGTTCTGAAGCTCGGTGCGACCTTCGGGCGTGAAGGCACTCACCTTGTCATCGGCCCATCCACCGGGGAAATCCTTGCGAACATGACCATCCGTCACCGTCTTCACCCCATTCATCATCACCTCCGTACCGTAGTAGAGCTGCGGAATGCGACGAGTGGTAAGCAGCAGCGTGGCTGCCTGACGAAGTTTGGGAAAATCCTGCCCCTCACCTAAGAAGCGGTCGGTATCGTGGTTCTCCAGGAAGGCGAGCACCGATGCAGGATTGGGATAAAGGAAGTCATAAACAAAGTTGTTATAGACTCTGTCCAACCCCTTGAACCAGGTCTCTGTCTGCTCGGTCATGGCCGTAGTGAGTTTGTCGTAGAAGCTGAAGTCCATGACCGTCTTCAAGTGGCTGTTCTTGGGGGCAGAGAGTTTGCTGTCCTTCTGCCACCAAGCAGTATAAGCCGGCTCAGTGACCCAGGTTTCACCCACGGTATTGTAGTTGGGATACTCCTCATTGAGCTCAGCCATCCATTGGCTCATGGCATCGTAGTCGGCATAGGGATAGGTATCCATGCGTATGCCATCGATATTGGCATACTCAATCCACCAAAAGCTGTTCTGAATGAGGTAGCGGAGAACGTGGGGATTCTTCTGGTTGAGGTCGGGCATGGAGCGGACAAACCAGCCATCGTTCATCTGGTGGAAGTCGTACTGCGAGGTGTAGGGATCGACATGCGAAGTGAGTTTGAAACTGGTCTGCACGAAGTGGTTCTCGTAGTCCCAATTGTTGAACCAGTCGCGCGAGGGCATATCCTTGATCCAGCGATGATCGACACCGCAGTGGTTGAAAATCATGTCCATCACCATCTTGATGCCTCGTTCGTGAGCCTCCGCTATCAGCTGGCGATACTCCTCATTGGTGCCGAAGCGGGGATCGACCCGATAGTAGTCGGTAGTGGCATAACCGTGATAGGAACCTCCCTTCATGTTGTTCTCCAAGACGGGAGTAAACCATAGCGCAGTGACACCCAGGTCGGAAAAGTAGTCCAAATGCTGACGGATGCCCTCAAGGTCACCTCCATGACGGGCGCTCGGGTTGGAGCGGTCCACCTTGTACTCCTCCATGCCAGGCAACTGATCGTTCTCGGGCTTGCCGTTGGCAAAACGGTCGGGCATGAGCAGATAGAGGGCATCGGAGGCATCGAAGCCGAGGCGGTCGGCCGGCTGACGTTCACGATTCTTAATTTCGTAGGGGTGGACAAACCGTTTCTTGCCGAGGGTGAAGGAGAGATGCAGCGTACCTGGCTTCACCTCCTTATCAAGATGTAGGTAGATGAGCAGATAGTTCTCGCTCTCCAACTTGACTGTGCTGCTGACGCGCACACCGGGGTAATCGACAGTGACACGGGCATTGCCAATGCCTGGTCCATAGACCATCAGTTGCAACTCAGGATTCTTCATGCCTGCATACCAGCAGGGCGGATCGATTTTCTCTACATTCAGCCCCGCATAGGAGCTGAGGGAAAGGAGCATGGCTCCCACCATAGATGCTAGTTTCTTCATACTATCAGTTGTTGTTTTTCTGCTGCTAAGGTAACAAAAAAGGATGCACCCGCAAAGGTACATCCTTCTATTTTTATCTATAGGTATTCGCAAACGTTTACGAACCCACTCGTTACAACGACTTAGAGCAGGAATCCAAGCAGGATACCGGCTGCTACGGCCGAACCTATGACACCGGCTACGTTGGGACCCATGGCGTGCATGAGCAAGTAGTTAGTGGGATCGTACTCCAGACCTACCACCTGCGAGATGCGGGCTGAGTCGGGTACGGCCGATACGCCTGAGTTGCCGATGAGGGGATTGATCTTATTCTCCTTGCTCAAGAAGAGATTGAACAGCTTCACAAAGAGCACACCAGAGGCCGTGGCGATGACAAACGACAGGGCACCGAGGAAGAAGATGAGGATGGAATCCCAAGTGAGGAACTCGGAAGCCTGCGTAGAGGCTCCTACAGTGAGACCCAGCAGAATGGTGATGGTGTCGATGAGCGGACCACTGGCCGTATTGGCCAAACGGCGTGTAACTCCACTCTCTTTCAACAGATTACCAAAGAAGAGCATACCCAGCAGAGGCAGACCAGAAGGCACCAGGAAGGTGGTGAGCAACAGACCGATGATGGGGAACATCACCTTTTCGGTATGGGAAACAGCACGGGGAGGCTTCATGCGGATGGTACGCTCCTTGGCATTGGTGAGCAATCGCATGATAGGCGGCTGGATAACCGGCACAAGGGCCATGTAGGAGTAGGCCGAGACGGCGATAGCACCCATCAGATTGGGGGCCAACTTGGAGGAGAGGAAGATAGCTGTGGGACCATCGGCTCCACCGATGATACCGATAGCACCGGCCTGCATGGGGTCAAAGCCTAATGCTAAGGCTATCATGTAGGCTCCAAAGATACCGAACTGGGCAGCAGCACCCACCAGCATCAGCTTGGGGTTGGAGATAAGGGCCGAGAAGTCGGTCATGGCTCCAATGCCGAGGAAGATGAGGGGAGGATACCAACCGGAGGTCACACCGTTGTAGAGGATATTAAGCACTGAGCCCTCTTCGTAGATGCCCACCTTTAGGCCGGCATCCATATTGAAGGGGATATTACCGATGAGCATACCAAATCCGATGGGGATGAGCAGCATCGGCTCGAACTCTTTGGCCACGGCCAGATAGATGAACAGCAGGCCAACCAAAAGCATGGCGATGTGTCCAACCGTGGCATTGGCAAAACCTGTATAGGTCCAGAAGTCGGACAGGTTGTTGCCGAGAAAATCAAGAAATTCACCCATATAATTATTTCTTTACGAGTTTTTCAATAACAACTGTTATTCAATAATCAATCAGCCACCTGAGGTGCAACCGATAATCCGATGGCTACTTGGCAACGGATATGAAACCGGTTATCCGATGAATCTCAGATAGCTGATATGAAACGATTATTCGATGACTACCAGGTCTGTGCCTTCGAGTACGGAGTCACCCACGCGTACGTTGACGGCAGCAATCTTTCCATCGCGGTCAGCATTGATGCTGTTCTCCATCTTCATAGCTTCAAGGATAACCACCAAATCACCCTTCTTCACGGTGTCGCCCACATTGACCTTCACGTCAAGGATAACACCTGGCAGGGGTGACTTCACTCCGCCCTTTCCGGCTGAGGGACGTGCAGGAGCGGCCGATGCAGCGGGAGCTGCTGCGGGGGCAGCGGCAGGACGTACCACCGGCTTCACCGGTTCCGGTTTGGGAGCCTCAGGCAGTTCCACCTCATAAGCGGTACCGTTGACCTCTACTTGCGCTATGTTCTCTTGGATCTCTCCGATGGTAACCTTGTACTCGTTACCATTAATCTTGTATGTAAACTCTTTCATTGTTTTATTCTATGGATTTTTATACCAAAAATGTCGAACGATACCGGATTATTTCCTCCGGGGCATCTGTCTCATGGTGTTGGCCTTGCTGGTCCATGCCGAGGCGGGATTGTGACGGATGGTGAGCACATTGCTCTCCGTGTCGTGCACATTACCCTGAAGTTCATAGATGGCCATAGCAATGGCAGCATATACCTCACCTTCAGGCGCCTTGCCCGTTGCAGCCTGAGCAGTGGGTGCTGCGGGCTTGGGAGCATAGGAGTGACGTACGGCCTGCTGACGGTTCTTGTGACGCTTGTGCATGCTCAAAGCCAGTCTGCCGGCCAGCATGAAGGATACAAAGAGGATGAGCAGACCACTGAACACAACGCTCATGGCGGTAAGGGCCATACCTATGCCGGCCGAGTCGTGACGGGCAAACTTATCGCGTTTGGCATTGCCATCAAGGGTCTGGTTGTTGGTGCTGGGGGTCACATACTTCTCGGCCGAGGCACCCTTCACCTCCCACTCTTCACTGGCATCGTTCACGCGGGCATAAGACTGGTTGGCCTGCAGGGTACCGGCTTTGATCATCACCTGATCCACCAGTTTCTTACCACCGTCATAGAGTCCAATCCAGTTGTCCGTCTCCGCATTGAGACAGAAGCTGGTGTGGAAAGTGCCCTTGTTGGGGTGTCCGTCAGCCCAGAAGAGGGCATGCTGACGGGGCTTGACCATCGTGAGCACATCGCCCTTGGGGATGGTATAGGTCAGCGTATCGCCCTGTCCACAGCTCCACTTGAGGTACCATCCGGCCAGGTCGGCACTGCCATACGATTTGTTGAATATCTCCACCCAGGCGCTATGCTGTCCGTAGTCGTCCTGAAAGTTGCTCTCGTTGCACACCAGTACCTCATTGAGCATCAGTTTGCTGCCGTTGCTCTTCTCACCACAGGAGGAGAAGAGTCCCATCGCCAGCGTCAAGGTGGCTAATAGTAATGTTTTCTTCATAATGTATTCGTTTGAATGTATATGGGGACTCCTGCCTGTAGAAGGCAGGAGCTGCCCGATTAGTTGGATACTGCTGCTAACTGTCCGTTCAGTCGTCATCAACTCGGGGTTCAGCCGTCATCGAATCAAGGTCCGACCGTCATTGAGTCGGGGATTCAGCCGTCATCGCCCCCTATGCGAACATCTTTCAGGATAGTTCTGCAGTCGTCACCGGTTTGCCGTTGCCGTCACAGCCCGATTACAGAGGAATGTTTCCGTGTTTCTTGGGCGGATTGGTCAACTGCTTGGTACGCAACTGCTGCAGGGCACGAATCACGCGGAAGCGGGTGTTGCGAGGCTCAATCACATCATCAATGTAGCCATACTTAGCTGCATTGTAAGGGTTGGCAAAGAGCTTCGTGTATTCAGCCTCCTTATCAGCGAGGAACTGGGCGGGGTTCTCCTGCTCCTTGGCTTCACGGGCATAGAGCACCTCTACAGCACCAGCACCACCCATCACAGCAATCTCAGCCGTGGGCCATGCATAGTTGGTATCACCACGCAACTGCTTACAGCTCATCACGATGTGAGAACCGCCATAGGACTTGCGCAGGGTAACGGTGACTTTGGGAACGGTAGCTTCACCATAGGCGTAGAGCAACTTGGCTCCGTGGAGAATCACACCATTATACTCCTGACCAGTACCGGGAAGGAATCCGGGCACATCGACCAGGGTCACCAAAGGAATGTTGAAGGCATCGCAGAAGCGTACGAAACGGGCACCCTTGCGTGAGGCGTTGCTATCGAGCACACCGGCCAGATACTTAGGCTGGTTGGCCAGAATACCTACCGACTGTCCGTTGAAGCGGGCAAAGCCGATGATGATGTTCTTGGAGTAGTCCTTCTGTACCTCAAGGAACTCGCCATTATCCACGATAGCACCAATAATCTGATACATATCGTAGGGTTTATTGGGATTGTCGGGAATGATATCGTTGAGCAGGTCTTCCATACGGTCGATGGGGTCGTTGCACTCCACCTGAGGAGCCTCCTCCATATTGTTCTGCGGAATATAGCTCAACAGCTTGCGGATGAGTGCAATAGCTTCTTCTTCTGTCTGTGCGGTAAAGTGGGTTACACCCGACTTGGTGGAGTGTACACTGGCACCACCGAGGTTTTCCTGTGACACATCTTCGCCCGTCACGGTCTTCACCACCTTGGGTCCGGTGAGGAACATGTAGGAGGTGCCCTCCATCATGAGGGTGAAGTCGGTGAGTGCAGGTGAATATACAGCACCACCGGCACAAGGACCAAAGATTCCTGAAATCTGGGGAATGACACCCGAAGCGAGGATGTTGCGCTGGAAGATTTCGGCATAGCCGGCCAGAGCATTGATACCCTCCTGGATACGTGCACCACCTGAGTCGTTCAGACCGATACAGGGAGCACCCATCTTCATGGCCTTATCCATGATGTGGCAGATTTTCAGCGACACGGTTTCAGAGAGCGATCCGGCAGATACGGTAAAGTCTTGGGCAAAGATATAAACCAGACGGCCGTCAATGGTACCGCAACCCGTCACTACACCATCACCGGGATAGTGCTTCTTCTCCATGCCGAAGTTGGTACAACGATGCTCTACAAACATGTCCATCTCCTCAAAGCTTCCTTCGTCGAGCAACATGTTGATACGCTCACGTGCGGTATATTTTCCTTTATCATGCTGCTTGGCTATGGCTTTCTCACCTCCGCCCAATCGTGCCACGGCACGACGTTCGATCAGCTCTTTTATTTTTTCCAGTTGATTACTCATTTTGCTTATTTTGAATAGTTATAGATATCTATATTCGACTTTCGCAAGTTGACAGACCTGCTCACAGTTGACAGACCTGCTCACAGTTGACAGGCCTGCTTACAATTGACAAACTTGCTCTCAGTTGACCAGCTGACATAATCAGGGCTTCTCGCAAAGTTCGGTCAGTACGCCAAGGGTAGATTTGGGGTGGAGGAAGGCAATGTTCAAACCTTCAGCACCCTTACGGGGAGCCTTGTCGATGAGTCGGATGCCTGCTGTCTCAGCCTGAGCCAATGCCTCGGCTACGCCATCCTCTACAGCAAATGCCATGTGGTGCATACCGCCATTGCCATTGTTCTTTTCGATAAACTTTGCGATGGTGCTGTCGGGCGAAGTGGGCTCTAAAAGCTCAATCTTCACATCACCCACCTTGAGGAAGGCGGTTCTCACCTTTTGGTCCTCTACCGTCTCGATGTTATAACACTTGAGTCCCAAAACGTTCTCGTAGTAGGGTAATGCCTCTTCAATGCTTTTCACGGCAATTCCCAGATGTTCAATGTGTGAAATCTTCATATCCGTAAGAATTTAATAAGGATTCTTTTCTGTTTCTTTTCTATTTCATATGTATTTTCTTTGCCGTGGCTATGTACCACCGCAAATTCAGTACAAAGATAGGGATTAAATTAGCTAATAATGAAATTTTTTGCCTACTTTTTCATCTTCCCGTGATGGATTTATCCTCCAATATCTCTCTCTGAAGGCCTCGAATGGTGGTTTAGCTTAGCCTACTTGTCAATTCATGCCCTATAGGGAGGCAAAATGCAGAGGCTTACCGGTTCTTCCAGAAGTCGGGATTGAGAATCAGCAAAACGCAGAAAAGCTCCAAACGGCCTACCAACATGAGGAAAGAGAGGAGCCATTTGGCCATTTCGGGCATCGAAGACCAGGTAAACATCGGTCCGTAGGCTCCAAAGGCAGGACCTACATTGCTGACGGCAGAGATGGTGGTAGTCATGGCTTCGACCATACCCAGACCCATGACCAGAAGGAGGGTCCAACCTATGACTATCAAGGCAAAATAAAAAAGGGCAAAGGTGGTGACGGAGGAGACAATGCTCTGGGATACCACATGACCATCGGCCTTAACAGGCAGCACAGCGTTGGGATGGAGCTTGCGGCGGAACTCCACACGAATGCTCCGAAGCAGAATCAGCAGACGCATGTTCTTCAGTCCACCGGAGGTAGAACCTGTACATCCACCGGCCATCATGGCAAAGAGCAGCAACATCCAGGTGAAGGTGGGCCACTGCAGATAGTCATCGGTGATGAATCCACAGGTGGTGATGATGGAGACAACCTGGAAGAAAGCACTCCGGAAGGCGGGCTCAAGCCCGTAATGGTTGCAGAAGTAGAGGGCCAGGGTGATGACAGCCGTCAAGAAGAAGACGACACGGAGGTAGAAACGCAGCTCATCGTCCTGCAAGAAGCGCTTGAAACGCCCCCTCAAACAGAGGCAATAGAGAGAAAAATTGATGCCGGAAAGCAACACAAAGATGGTGATTACATACTGGATAAAGGGGGAATCCCAATAGCCAACGCTGTCCTGCTTGGTGGAATAACCGCCTGTGGAGGTGCTGGCTAAGGCGTGATTGACGGCATCGAACCAGCCCATGCCCCCCATACGCAACAACAGGGTCTCAACCGTGGCCAGCAGCAGATAGACCATACCTATCCACTTCACGGTGACGGTTATCTTGGGCAGGATGCGGTCTTTCTTTACCCCTGTGGCTTCAGCTGAGAAAAGCTGGAGGCTCTCACCGCCGAAGAAGGGGAAAATGGCGATGGTGAAGAAGACGATACCCACTCCTCCTACCCACTGGGAGAGGCTCCGCCAGAAGAGCATGCCGTTGGAAAGGGACTCGATATCGTCGAGCATGGTGGCTCCTGTGGTGGTGAAACCTGATACGGTTTCAAAAAAGGCATCGGCTACGGAGGTGAGTGAGCCGCTCAGAAGGAAGGGCAACATACCTGAAAGACAGAAGAGTATCCAGCTGAACGTGACGATGCAGTAGGCATCGCGTCTGGTCAGATGACGGTCGGCTCCTCGGAAAAGCAGCTGCATGGCTCCGCCCACTACCACATTCAAGGCGGCAACCTTGAGGAAAACGAGATAGTCGGACTCATGATAATAGAGAGAAACCGCCATACAAATCAGAAAAGGTATGGCTTCAAACACAAGCAATCCTCCTAGAAGGTGAAATATCATCTTCCAGTTAATCAGGCTATTACCTCTCATCCCAGAGGCTTCTATCGGTGGCATCACATCTGCATAATTCATATTGGTCCTTGCTTTGCTTGACTTTTTTGTTGGCTCCCTCCCCTTCAAAAGTGGCAAAGATAATGCAAATCTATGATTATGCGCGAAAAATCGGACAATTATTTCGGACTCACACGAACAAAAGTCCCCCATGGAACTTTTCCATGAGGGACTCTTTATTCTCTAAACATCAAAAAATCGAATTTTTCAGTCTCTCTATTTACACTTCATTATCAGGTATATTAATGGCCCAATAAGCGACAGATTTGTCATGGTATCGTACACCATACCCCGATACCTTGCCAGAGGGCAAAAGTCCAATTACTTTCTCTTACTCTTCAGCTCCTCATTGATCTGCGCCATACGGGCATGATTCAGCGGATAGACAAACACGACCAGCAGAGAGAGAGCGGCAATGGCAGCAGGAATGAAGCTCATCAGATACTTCAATCCTTGAAGCGCTTCAGGAGTCTGAACCGCCTCCTCTGCCGTATTGTAGCCGAAGAGGGCCAGCAGAGCCATCACAGCCCATCCGGCAAAAGCACCGCCAAACTTCTGGGCCATGGAGCCGGAAGAGAAAATCAAACCGGTAGAAGCAGTGCCATCCTTCCACTCGGCATAGTCGGCCACGTCAGCATACATGCTCCAGATGAGCGGGGAGATGATACCGGTGCACATGGATATAACCACCTGAAGCAGCAGAATCATCCACCAGCCAAAGGCATTGTTGGGCACAAAGAAGAAGAGCACACTCAGCACGAGCAACAGAGAGAGGGCCAGCGAATAGGTGGTCTTCTTGCCTAACTTCAGTGATACGGGTACGGCCAAAGCTACACCTATCATATTGCAGACTTCACCTATACCAAGGAACAGACCGGCATAGAAGACGACATTGAAAAGGCCGAAATCAAGCACAGCATTGGCACTGATGTAGTCCTTGAAGAAATAGGCGGCCGTGGCACCACGTACGGTATTGAAAAAGTTGAAGAGAAGGGATGCACCATTAAGAATCCACCAGGGAGAGTTGCGCACCAGCGAACCTACATCCTTGCCCACCGACTGGGAGGCTACACTCTTTACATGTTCGCGCGTGAGAGAGAAGCAGATAAGGAAACCGATGAAGCATCCCGAGGCTATCACTATCATGGCATACTGCCAGCTCTGTGACGGGCTGAAATCCATTGATCTGAACCAGTTGCAGAGCGGTTCCCAGGAGTAGAGAGCGATGAAGCTACCTCCGTAGGCGAAGAACATACGGTAGGAGGAGAAGACGGTCTTGGTGTTGGAGTCGTCCGTCATCACACCCAACATAGCCCCATAAGGCACATTGATAGCGGTATAGACGGTCATCATCAGAATATAGGTCACATAAGCCCAAACCAACTTACCTGTGGGTCCCATATCGGGAGTGGTAAAGAGCAATATGCCGGCAATGGCAAAAGGGGCTGCTATCCAAAGCAGGAAGGGACGATACTTGCCCCAACGTGTATGGGTACGGTCAGCAATGACGCCCATCATTGGGTCGGACACAGCATCCCACACACGGGTGATAAGCATCAGCATACCTGCATCAGCCAATGAAAGGCCAAAAATGTTGGAGTAGAAGAACGGCAGATAGTAGGAGAATATTTTCCAAAACATGGAAGAAGACATGTCACCAAAGCCGTAACCAATTTTTTCTCTGAGTGGATTCATCGTGTATTAATTCAGTTTTCTATTTATGGAGTTAATATGTTTTTTCAGGGTTTATACACATTCATAGGGGTTATATGATTTCGGGACAAGACTACCATGTTTTTCTTGGAAAATCACAATGTTTCTCTCTGTATGATGAATGAGTGCACAAAAGTAGCTGATTATTTCCACTCATTCTGATATAATATTATCCTATTCCTATATTATTATGACATCCGCTCTCTTTCTCCCCTCTCCTGACCATTTTCACACATTCCCCCGCCTCATTCCCCACCCCATCTTCCTCACGTTTCTCGAATCTTCCTCTCTTTCCTTCACCATCACCCGCGTCACAGCATTTCTTTTCTATCTCAGCCCTGGGACCGAATCTGGGAAGCGAAATCCCTTTTTCTCTCTCCCATCATGGAAAAATTCGGGAAAAATGGCCAACGAGATGCGGATATAAGAAAAATAGCCTATCTTTGCGCCTAATTACAAGACAAATGACACTCAACTGCTTGAAAAAACAAAAGATAGAAATCATTCAATAAAACATAAATATTATACGTGATGGAAAAAAAGAAAATTATACTGACGGGCGACCGTCCCACCGGACGACTCCACATCGGACATTACGTGGGCTCACTCCGCCGTAGAGTGGAACTCCAGAACTCAGGTCTGTATGACAAGACCTTTGTCTTCATTGCAGACGCACAGGCCCTGACAGATAATATGGACAACCCTGAAAAGGTGAGACAGAACGTGATTGAGGTGGCCTTGGATTATCTGGCTTGCGGATTGGACCCCACAAAAAGCACCATCTTTATCCAGTCGCAAATACCTGAATTGTGTGAACTCTCGTTCTATTATATGGATTTAGTGACCGTGAGTCGTCTCCAACGCAACCCGACCGTCAAGACAGAAATACAGATGCGTAACTTCGAGACGAGCATCCCCGTAGGATTCTTCACCTACCCCATCAGTCAGGCTGCTGACATTACGGCTTTCAAGGCTACCACGGTACCTGTGGGAGAAGACCAGGAGCCCATGATAGAACAGGCTCGCGAAATTGTCCGCCGATTCAACTATATCTATGGCGAGACTCTTGTGGAACCGGAAATTCTGCTTCCGGACAATGCAGCCTGCCTCCGCCTGCCGGGAACAGACGGGAAGGCCAAGATGAGCAAGAGCTTGGGCAACTGCATCTACCTGAGCGACTCGGCCGATGAGATACAGAAGAAAATCCGTAGCATGTACACCGACCCCGACCATCTGCGTGTACAGGATCCTGGAAAAATCGAGGGCAATACGGTATTCACTTACCTGGATGCTTTCTGCCGCCCCGAGCACTTCGAACGCTATTTGCCTGACTACCCCAACCTGGATGAGCTGAAGGCCCACTACCAGCGGGGAGGATTGGGAGACGTGAAGGTAAAGAAGTTCCTGAACGCCATCATGGAGGAGACACTCGCTCCCATACGCCAGCGTCGAAAAGAGTACGAGCAGGACATTCCGGCCATCTACGACATGCTGAAAAAAGGATGCGAAGTGGCTCGCGAAACGGCTGCCCAAACATTGAGCGAGGTTCGTAGTGCAATGAAGATCAACTACTTCGATGATGCCGAACTGATTGCCGAACAGGCTCGTAAGTTCCGCGGAGAATAATATCCTCTGGGTGTCCATGTACATCCCCCCTTTCTGAGGCATTCTACGGGGAAGGCTAAGGAAAAAGGGGCATTGGGAAACACTCGATGAATACACAGCAAAAGCCTAAGGTAATCCCCCTTAGGCTTTTTTGCTGTTTATGAAACATAATGACTTTATTCCGAGCGATAACTAAGTACCATATTGGGAAATACCATCTCTTCGGCAGAGGTAAACTGAATAGCTACAACAAAGGAGCGGAAGAAACGGGCATGTTGCACGATATAGCTGGGCAACAGGTGCCAATACTCCTCCGGCTGCTGAAGCAGACGCGACACATCGGCCATCATCAGAAAACGACAGGTAGAAGAAAGAGTATGCAACATCTGTTCGTATGTCGGATCGCCTTCCAATACCGAACCGCTACGAAGCAACCGGACATAGGCGGTAAGGGAGTCTGGGGAGGAAGAGAGCACCAGATAACCACTCAAAACGGTGGCATAAACGCCATCTGAAGCAGAAATACCTGTCAAAGCGGTAAAAAGCGTGGCATCTGACAAATGAAAATACCGCATTCCCTCCTGATGGCCCCCTCTGAAACGTGTACCTGCTGAGGCCAGGTAGTTTTCCACCTCTTCCAGTCGGGTAAGCGGTAGTGAAAGCACTGCGCATGCCTTCACGCTATCGGGTTGCTGTGGCGAACCAAAAACAGCTGTCATCCCTCTCTTTTCGGTATAATCCTCTAAAAAAGCAAGCCATCGTGCAGCAGACACACTATCGGTTACAGCGGACTGACGGGTGAAGAAGTTCCACAATTGGGCTTTGTCGGTCATGGAGAATCCACTGTAGAAAAGGGTGGTAGAGGGCAAGAGCATTCCAAAATCCACACTCATGGGCTGTTGCTGTTTGAGCATGTGTACAAAGGTGTTCTCGTTATCAGTGTCGCGCGTGATGCCCGAACAGTAGATAGCCTCCTCCTCCAACTTCAAGTCATAGGCCGTCCACCCACCCACAGGTGCCTTGGTTGTCAGGCTATCCTGTGCTTTGCCCATTTCCACCTGCTTCATACGGAGGTAGATGGTAGCTACAGCATGGTTGTGATGTTCACCCTGTAAGTTACGGAAAGATTCGAGGTGATGAAGCGATTTCTTCTTGCGCATGGCATCAATCACCTGTTCCACCAGCCGCTTCTGAAGACTGACTACCAGAAAGTCACGAGTGAGATAGACCGCCAGAAATTTACCATCGGTCAGAGGATAGATACGTATCGTAGCTCCCTCATAGTCACTGTTCTTATAAGGGAACACGCCTTGACTGTATTTTCGGATGAAAGACTCCACCAGTTCGTAATCGCCCGACCCCATGGCACAGTAGAGCACCTGATTCATGGGATTGTCAGGGGCATGAAAACTGAGCAACATCTTGTCCATCTGAACACTCAGACCGTGCGGAGCCTCCTTCAGTAAAGCATAAATACCCTCCTTGAGATAGACAAAAAGATCGGATGCATAGAGATAATGTCCCTCACGGCTGCAACGCATGGAGTCAATGCCAGTCACCAACTCACCCAGCCGGTCGGTCTCCAAAACGGCCACAGCATCCTGTGGCACTAATGTATAGAGGTCAAAATCTTGACGATGTTCCTCTGCGCTAAACCACAGAAAGGAGTATATACCGAAAACTGCACAAAGCAATATCACGGACACACAAACAGCCAAACGAAGGATAAGTTTCAGTTTCATAGCGCTACGGTTTAAATAACCGCACAAAAATAGCACTATTTTCTAACAAAGCAAAAGAAAAATTATAAAAGTTTAGAATAGGACCTCGTTTTTTTGCAAAATCGTTTCTCAATTTTGACCAAACCGCATCTTTTTCTACGCCCATTCTTCTTAGTGACACCTCACCAGACTCACCGTTTCTCCCCGACTCCGGTATGTTTGTCAAGACTCACCACGTCACTTCCATGCCATCGTAGGCCATGTGAACATGTGCAGGGAGCATCTCCTCAACCCTGGCATGCAGGCCGATGTGATGAGAAGCATGAATGAAATAGGCCTCACGGGGAGCGATACGTTCCACCACCTGCAGAGCCTCCTCTACGGTCTGATGGGTAGGATGAGGATCAAAACGGAGGGCATTGACCACCAGAATCTCCACTCCAGCCAATAATCGATAGCTCTCTTCAGGCATAGTGAGCATATCGGTCACATATCCCAACTGTCCTCCTATCCGATAGCCTAATATGGGCAATTTGCCGTGCATCACCTCCAGAGGCATCACCTCAATCCCTTTAACCCTAAAGGATTCTCCGGGACAGGCCTCAATGAGTTGCATCTTAGGTATGCCCGGATAGATTTTATCCACAAAACAATAGGGCATTCTCATCTTCAGATGATCCATCGTCAAGGAGTTGGCATAGACCGGAATCTCCCCCATGCGAGTGAAGGGACGAAGGTCATCCAGTCCTCCTACATGGTCATAATGTTCGTGAGAAATGAACACGGCATCAATCGGTCCAAAAGGCTGACGAAGCATCTGCTCTCTGAAATCGGGTCCACAGTCAATGAGAAACCTTGCGTCATCCATTTCCACCAAGGCAGAACAGCGCAGGCGCTTGTCCCGAGGGTCGGTCGAGGAACACACTTCACATTTGCATCCAACTTCGGGTACTCCCGTAGAGGTGCCGCTTCCTAAAATGGTCAGTTTCATCTTCACTTACTTCGTTTATGGTTTGCTCTATCCCTATTTTCCTCCTGTCCCCTTTCCAAGGTTCCTCTCCCCATCCCGACTTCTTCCCCCATTTCCTCTCCTCCCTTCTCCTTCCCTGAACCTCCTTCCCTTCTCTCTTCTCCCTTCTCGCTCCTCGCTTCTCCTTCCCAGAACCTCCTTCCCTTCTCGCTCCTCGCCTCTCCTTCCCTTTACCGAATCAAGTCAAATTTCCCCCCTACCTCTCACGACTCCACAATCTCAAACACCAGTTTTTTTACATTCCCGTGTCCTCATAACGGTAGAGTTCCCATCTGCCGGCCCTTCGACGGAAGTAGCAGACATTGCTATATCCATTGCCTATGCCATTTATCTTGAGAATCTTGGTTTGCGAATGGTCATTGCTATGCTGTCCGTAGTCAATGTTGGAAAGTCTATCATCAGGCAGTTGGGGTCGGAAAGCTGCCCATTGAGCCGCATCCAAAGTGGTCTCCAAAATCGAAAACTCATCATCCGGATCTATCGTGACATACTGCAGAGGTTGCGCGATATGCTTCAACTGGAAAAGGGTATCGGCCGCAAATTGGGCATAGAAGGAGACAAAATCCTCCTTGTCCCGCTTCTCGATGTGCCGGAGATTGATAGCCTCCAACATCCACACGCCTCTGATGCGCTCAAAATAGTAGCGCTTAACCATATGATCCTTCAGATAAATCCACTCCACTTGTACCGACTTCAAAGTGGTATCACCCACCAGATCCATCTGATCCTCGTTGTCGAAAAGAAGTGTGTAAGCACTCTCCTTGGTGAAAAGAGGATCATGGTTCCACTCCCCCTTCTCTATCTTCAGAGGTTCGTTTTCTTTATAATAAGGTAAGGGAAACTTGGTACGCTTCAACTGCAACATAGAATCAGAGGCGTAATTGAAGATAAAGTCATCAAACAGTTCATCAGCCTCAGATGGCTGGGGTTCTTCCTCTTTCTCCACCAAGGACAATGAATCCTGATGATGGGAGATAGAATCAACCATCTCTTTAATCGGTTCAAACGGGTCTATGGCCGTTTTCCGGGGGCCACAAGCTACCAACAGCAGGACCACCACACCACAAACTATATACTTTCTCATGCCTTATACTACCTGGTTCTTATCGAAACCTTATATTTATCAATCTGCATCAATCCCAGAAACAGATGCTTCCGGGGAACGTCTCTATCAAGACCTCTCACCATGAAGCAACTACCCCGGGGAAACGGTGGGGCTATCGTGAAAAGAATCTTGTCGCAACAACCCGTGTATTGCAACAAGACTCTCATTTATCTACTATTATACCCCATGCCTACAGTCTTCGGCCCGTTATAAGGACGTTTCCCGTAAGAGGATTACAGCCCTGCACCGCAGAGACGGAGACGCAACTTCTCCAGCATGTCGGTCGTCATTGCCTGCAGGTCATACTCAGGCTTCCATCCCCACTCCTCACGGGCACAAGAGTCGTCCAATGAGTCGGGCCAACTGTCAGCAATCGACTGCTTGAGAGGATCAACCTGATACTCCATCTCAAACGAAGGTACCTGCGCCTTGATAGCAGCGAAAATCTCCTCGGGGGCAAAACTCATGGCGGTGACGTTAAAGCCATTGCGATGCACCAGACGGGCAGGATCTGCCTCCATCAGCTCAATGGCTGCCTTGAGTGCATCCGGCATATACATCATATCCATGTAGGTACCGGCCTTGATGGGGCAGACAAACTTCTCGCCACGAACGGCTGAGTAGTAGATATCCACCGCATAGTCCGTGGTGCCACCTCCCGGAGGAGTCACGTTGGAGATAATGCCGGGGAAACGCACTGAACGGGTATCTACCCCATACTTCAGCGCATAATAGTCGCTCAGCAGCTCCGTGGTCACTTTGGTCACGCCATACATGGTCCGTGGGCGCTGAACCGTATCCTGAGGCGTCTTGTCGTGGGGAGTGGATAATCCAAAAGAGCCTATAGAGCTGGGGGTGAACACAGCACATCCCTCCTCTCGGGCCACTTCCAGGACATTCCACAAGCCGTCAATGCCTATCTTCCAAGCCAGTTTAGGCTTGTTTTCTGCCACTACGGAAAGCAGGGCAGCCAAATTGTATATGGTATCAATGTGATAGTCCTTCACCACCTTTGACAGTTGCTCGCCATCAGTTACGTCAGCCAGCGCCATGGGTCCGCTTTCGCGCAATATACCCTTAGGCTCTGCGCCCTGGATATAGCCGGCCACCACATGGTCACCTCCATACCGCTTACGCAACTCCATTGTCAGTTCCGAGCCAATCTGTCCGGTAGCTCCAATCACAAACACATTCTTCATAATTCTACAATTCAGGTAGTTAATAATGATGGTTAATTAGTCTTGAAATGATGGTTTTGGGAACTCTCTCATTTCGGAGCGCAAAATAAGCACTTTTTTTTCAATCTTCTATCACTTTGCTATTGTTTATTTCAATAAAAATCATGTCCTTTGCAGAACAAAACCAGATACTACCTATAAAAACATCGTTTTTGATAACAAATTATATTTATGTACGGAAAAATGAGAGCACATCTCTGCCAGACCCTGTCAGAGATTAGAGAGGCCGGCCTCTACAAGGAGGAGCGCCTCATTGAAAGCCCCCAGCAGGCAGCCATTGCCGTGAAGGGGAAAGAAGTTTTGAACTTTTGTGCCAACAACTACCTGGGCCTTGCTAACCATCCCCGCTTGATTGCTGCCGCACAGGAGATGATGAACCGCCGCGGATACGGCATGTCATCGGTACGCTTCATCTGTGGAACACAGGATATCCATAAGGAGTTGGAAGCCGCCATCAGCGACTATTTCCACACGGAAGATACCATCCTCTATGCTGCCTGCTTTGATGCCAACGGTGGTGTATTCGAGCCCTTGCTCACCGAAGAAGATGCCATTATCTCCGACTCGCTCAACCATGCTTCAATCATCGATGGCGTACGCCTCTGCAAAGCCAAGCGCTACCGCTATGCCAATGCCGATATGGCAGAACTGGAGAAGTGCCTGCAAGAGGCTCAGGCCCAGCGCTTCCGCATCGTGGTGACTGATGGTGTATTCTCCATGGACGGCAACGTGGCTCCCATGGATAAAATCTGTGACCTGGCTGAGAAATATGATGCACTGGTCATGGTGGACGAATCACACTCTGCCGGTGTGGTAGGTGCCACAGGACATGGCGTGAGCGAACTTTACGGCACCTATGGACGGGTAGATATCTATACCGGTACACTCGGCAAAGCCTTCGGTGGTGCCATGGGCGGATTCACGACTGGCCGCAAAGAGATCATTGACCTGCTGCGCCAACGCAGCCGTCCCTATCTCTTCTCCAACTCGGTAGCTCCTGCCGTAATCGGTGCCAGCCTTGAGGTGTTCAAGATGCTAAAAGAGAGCGATAGCCTGCATGACAAGCTGGTAGAGAACGTCAACTACTTCCGCGATCGGATGCTGGCTGCCGGCTTCGACATCAAGCCTACACAGAGTGCCATCTGTGCCGTAATGCTCTATGATGCCAAGCTCTCTCAAGTGTTTGCCGCCAAAATGCAGGAAGAGGGTATCTACGTTACCGGATTCTACTATCCCGTGGTACCCAAAGGCCAGGCCCGCATCCGCGTGCAACTCTCTGCCGGCCACGAGCGCGAACATCTCGACCGCTGCATAGCTGCCTTCATCAAAGTGGGCAAGGAACTGGAAGTGATTAAATAAGGACGGACTACCCCGTTCAGGGAGTGAAGTGTCCAGCCCTCCATTCCGAACCGGAGGTTACCTGCCGGATTTCTGTCCGGAAGGCCGGCAGACAAGTCCCAGTCCTCAGTCTGTCACGTGCAAACATACACCTGATTTGCCATCTGCCCTAAACAGAGGTTGACATCATCATAACGCTAACGGCCGATTTGGGACAAACGGGACAATCATACGAAAAGAGCGCCTGCTGGAGACCAGATATCTCCGCAGGCGCTCTCTCTATAGGATTTCAGGGGGAG
This sequence comes from uncultured Mediterranea sp., assembly GCA_946056155.1. Classification (GTDB taxonomy): domain Bacteria; phylum Bacteroidota; class Bacteroidia; order Bacteroidales; family Bacteroidaceae; genus Bacteroides. The sequence continues at coordinate 29,089 of CAMGIP010000015.1, forward strand.
TGGATTACATCATGCCACCCATGCCGCCCATACCGGGATTCATCGGCATTTCGGGCTTATCCTCCTTCTTCTCAACAATCACACACTCCGTGGTGAGGAACATACCGGCAATAGAAGCGGCATTTTCCAAAGCTACACGAGTGACCTTAGCAGGATCAACCACACCGGCAGCGTGGAGGTTCTCATAGACATCCGTACGGGCATTGTAACCGAAGTCACCCTTGCCTTCGCGAACCTTCTGGACAACCACTGCACCCTCAACACCAGCATTGGCACAAATCTGGCGCAACGGCTCTTCGATGGCACGCTTGATGATATGCACACCCGTAGTCTCATCGGCATTGTCGCCTTCCAAACCTTCCAAAGCCTCGATAGCACGGATGTAGGCTACACCACCTCCAGGTACGATACCCTCTTCGATGGCTGCACGAGTAGCACGCAAAGCGTCATCCACACGGTCCTTCTTCTCCTTCATCTCCACTTCGCTGGCAGCGCCTACATAGAGAACAGCTACACCACCTGACAACTTGGCCAGACGCTCCTGCAGTTTCTCCTTGTCATAGTCGCTCTTGGTAGAGGCAATCTGAGCCTTTATCTGCTCGCAACGCTCCTTGATGTTCTCCTTGTCACCGGCACCATTGACGATTGTGGTATTGTCCTTGGTGATGGTCACTTTCTCAGCAGTACCCAACATCTCAATGGTAGCCTGCTCCAGTTTCAGACCCTTCTCTTCGCTGATGACTACACCACCGGTCAGCACCGCAATGTCTTCCAGCATCTCCTTACGACGATCGCCGAAGCCCGGAGCTTTCACGGCACAAATCTTCAGCTGAGAGCGAAGACGGTTCACAACCAGCGTGGTGAGCGCTTCACTATCCACATCCTCAGCAATAACAAGCAACGGACGACCCGTCTGTACAGCGGGCTCCAGGATGGGGAGGAAGTCCTTCAAGTTGGAAATCTTCTTATCGTAAATCAAGATGTAAGGCTTGTCCATCTCGCACTCCATCTTTTCCGTATTGGTCACGAAATAGGGAGAGAGGTAACCACGGTCAAACTGCATACCCTCTACCACACCAATGGTCGTGTCGGTACCCTTTGCCTCCTCAATGGTAATCACACCATCCTTGGACACCTTGCGCATAGCATCTGCAATCAGTTTGCCGATAACGGGGTCATTGTTGGCAGATACAGTACCTACCTGCTCAATCTTGTCGTAGTTGTCGCCTACCACTTCAGCCTGAGCCTTGATGCTCTCAACCACCTTGGCCACTGCCTTGTCGATACCACGCTTGATGTCCATAGGACTTGCACCTGCAGTCACATTCTTCAGACCTTCAGAAACGATAGCCTGAGCCAGTACAGTAGCAGTCGTTGTACCATCACCGGCATCGTTGCCTGTTTTGCTGGCTACCTCCTTGACGAGCTGTGCACCCGTGTTCTGATAAGCATCAGCCAATTCCACCTCCTTAGCTACTGTCACACCATCCTTAGTAATGTGAGGAGCACCAAACTTCTTTTCAATGATCACGTTACGACCCTTGGGGCCCAGCGTTACCTTCACAGCATTAGCCAGCGTATCGATACCTTTCTTAAGCTGATCGCGAGCATCTATATTGAATAAAATTTCTTTTGCCATAATCCAATTAATCTTTTAGTCTATACATTAATAAATTTCAGTCTTTGAGTTCTTAGAGCTTCGTTATTCCATCACTGCGAGTACATCGCTCTGTCTCATCATCAGGTATTTTACGCCCTCGACCTCTATTTCCGTACCGGCATATTTGCCATAGAGCACCCGATCACCCTGTTTGAGAATCATCTCCTCATCCTTGGTACCCTTACCTACAGCCACAACCTCACCTTTCAAGGGTTTCTCTTTCGCCGTATCAGGAATGATGATACCACCAATCGTCTTCTCTTCCGCAGGTGCCGGAAGAATCAGCACTCTGTCTGCCAATGGTTTAATGTTCATAATGCTTCGATATTTTAAAGTTATACATTTTCTATTCCTTATCGCCCGCCTTTTGAGCGGACAATCTCCCCTTTGCCAAAAGCGTGCCAAAGCGATGGGATACCCTTTTGCTGACAAAGAACTGACAAAATGTCACAAACAAACAATTCACACTACTTTTCTTCACAGTTCCGCTACTTTTAGCTACTTTTGCACCGTCACATATAGAAACTAACAGCTTATGCATACAAAAGAGGAAAAGATGGAAGCCTTTGGACGCTTCCTGGACATACTGGACGAACTGAGAGTGAAATGTCCGTGGGACAGAAAACAGACCAACGAGAGCCTGAGACCCAATACTATAGAGGAGACGTACGAGTTGTGCGATGCCCTTATCCGTGAAGACAAGAACGAAATCTGCAAGGAGTTGGGTGACGTGCTGCTCCACGTGGCCTTCTATGCCAAGATAGGCAGCGAGACTGGAGATTTCGACATCAAGGATGTGTGCGACCGACTCTGCGACAAGCTCATCTTCCGCCATCCCCACGTCTTTGGCGATGTGCAGGCAGAGACAGCCGGTCAGGTTGTGGAGAACTGGGAACAGCTGAAACTCAAGGAGAAGGGAGGTAACAAGACGGTGCTCAGTGGCGTTCCCGCTGCCCTACCCTCGCTCATCAAGGCCTATCGCATCCAGGACAAGGCTCGCAATGTCGGTTTCGACTGGGAGGAGCGCTCACAGGTTTGGGATAAAGTGAAAGAGGAGATTCAGGAGTTCCAGACCGAGGTGGAGCACATGGACCGCGACAAGGCGGAGCAGGAATTTGGAGATGTACTCTTCAGCCTCATCAATGCCGCTCGACTCTACCACATCAATCCCGACAATGCCCTGGAACAGACCAATCAGAAGTTTATTCGCCGCTTCAACTACGTAGAAGAGCACACCTTGCGACAAGGCCGCAACCTCAAGGAGATGACTCTGGCCGAAATGGACGCACTATGGAATGAAGCCAAGGCTTTGGAACAATCACACCCAAGGTGACAAGAAATACGATAAAAGTCTGTACTCTCTAACCCATAATTTCATTATCAATCAGACCCGTTGTACCTGTGGATTGCCCCTCATCATCAATCCGGGTAGCATTGTAGGGTAAGGGGGAGTTGTATCTCTCGTAAGGGTATTTCATATCCGTTCAATTTTACCGGAAACGCCGAATAACGACCGAAAAAACGGAGCATTGCCGTTCACGATTTCCCCATGATGACAGCCCGCTCTCAGACCAGTGGAGTGGCATACCTTGGCGCTGAACAACTGTAAACTGCAAGAAGTGTAAGAGCGAGCGCTCTATGGTTCAAAGAGCAGTTTCAAGATAGAGGCAATTTATTGTCAACGTTTTTCAGGAAAGACAAGCTGACAATGGCTGATTTCTTTCAAATCTTACAGATGACAGAGCAGCGCACCCCTATACTGGCATGGGAAATATAGAGTTAAATATATAAATATATTTATATATTTAAAATTTTGACCCACGTATTTAGGGGGAAGCGTTCTTTCAACTGTAAACTGTAAGAAGTG
>CAMGIP010000016.1 GCA_946056155.1 uncultured Mediterranea sp.
CAAACTGTATGTTGAAGACATTTTCAATTGGTGGTGTTCATCCACAAGAAAATAAGCTTTCAGCCCATCAGCCCATTGTGAAGGCCGAGATACCCCAAAAGGCGGTTATTCTGCTCGGACAGCACATCGGTGCACCGGCCAAACCTATTGTGGCCAAAGGTGATGTGGTGAAAGTGGGTACGAAGATTGCCGAACCCGGTGGCTTCGTTTCAGCTGCCATCCACTCTTCTGTAAGTGGTAAGGTGGCCAAGATTGATACGATTGTTGACGCCAGCGGATATGCTAAACCTGCCATCTTCATCGATGTAGAGGGTGACGAATGGGAAGAGAGCATCGACCGTTCGGAAACGTTGGTCAAGGAGTGTAACCTCACGCCTGAAGAGATTGTCAAGAAGATTGCTGATGCCGGTATTGTAGGTATGGGTGGTGCCTGCTTCCCCACTCAGGTGAAGCTTTGTCCTCCTCCTGCTTTCAAGGCCGAATGTGTGATTATCAATGCCGTAGAGTGTGAACCTTATCTTACTGCTGACCACCAGCTGATGCTGGAACATGCCGAGGAAATCATGGTGGGTGTAACCATCCTGATGAAGGCTGTGAAGGTCAATAAGGCATTCATCGGTATTGAGAACAATAAGCCTGATGCTATCCAGCTGATGACTAAGGTGGCTGCTGCATATCCTGGCATTGAGGTTGTCCCCCTGAAAGTACAATATCCGCAAGGCGGTGAGAAACAGTTGATTGATGCAGTAATCAATCGTCAGGTAGCTGCCGGTGCACTTCCTATCTCTACTGGTGCCGTAGTGCAGAATGTGGGTACTGCCTTTGCTGTATATCAGGCTGTGCAGAAGAACAAGCCCCTCTTTGAACGCGTCATCAGCGTGACTGGTAAGTCGCTGGCTCGTCCCTCCAACTTCTTGGCTCGTATCGGTACTCCGATGAAGCAGCTGATTGATGCTTGCGGCGGTCTGCCCGAGGATACCGGCAAGGTAATCGGCGGTGGCCCGATGATGGGTAAGGCATTGGTCAACACCGATGTACCTACCGCCAAAGGTAGCTCTGGTATCCTTATTATGAACGATAAGGAGGCCCGTCGTGGTGAGATGCAGCCCTGTATCCGTTGTGCTAAGTGTGTAGGTGCCTGCCCCATGGGTCTGGAACCCTTCCTGCTGGCCACGGTATCATCGCTGGGCGATTTTGAGAAAGTTGAGAAAGAAGATATCATGTCATGTATCGAGTGTGGCTCATGCCAGTTCACCTGTCCTTCCAACCGTCCGTTGCTCGACTATATCCGTTTAGGCAAGGGCAAGGTAGGTGCTATGATACGTGCGCGTCAAGCCAAAAAATAACGCAATATGAATAAGTTAATCGTTTCCCTCTCACCCCATGTACATGGCGGTGACAGCGTGAAGAAAAATATGTATGGCGTGCTGATAGCCCTGCTGCCTGCTTTTCTTGTATCGCTTTTGTTCTTCGGACTGGGAGCTCTGCTGGTAACCCTTGTTTCGGTGGTTTCCTGCGTCTTCTTCGAATGGGCTATCTGCACCTTCATCATGAAGAAGGAGACCTGTACCATCACCGATGGTTCTGCCATCATCACCGGCGTACTCCTGGCCTTCAATGTCCCCTCCAACCTGCCGCTTTGGATTGTAGTTATCGGAGCCCTGTTTGCCATCGGCGTAGTTAAGCTCTCCTTCGGTGGTCTGGGTTGTAACCTCTTCAACCCTGCATTGGCAGCCCGTGCCTTCCTGCTCCTCTCTTTCCCAGTGCAGATGACCACTTGGCCTCTTGTAGGACAGTACACCGCTTTGGTGGATGTAGAGACCGGTGCCACTCCACTTGGTATCATGGCCGGAGTCCTCAACGGTGCTCCCGGAGCCAGCCTCAGTCAGCTTCCTTCAGCCATGCAACTCTTTATGGGTCAGTGTGGCGGATGTTTGGGTGAAGTGAGTGCTCTGGCTCTTCTGATTGGTCTGGGTTACATGCTTTGGAAGAAGATCATCACTTGGCATATTCCCGTTTCTATTCTGGTTACGGTATTTGTGTTCTCCGGTATCATGTGGCTGGTCAACAGTGACCTCTACGCTGATCCGTTGACTCATCTGCTCTCCGGTGGTCTTCTGCTCGGTGCCATCTTTATGGCTACAGACTATGTCACCTCACCGATGAACCACCGCGGTATGCTGGTCTATGGTGTCTGCATCGGTCTGCTCACGGTAGTCATTCGTCTGTTTGGTGCATATCCCGAAGGTATGTCTTTTGCCATTCTGATCATGAATGCCTTTACTCCGCTTATCAATACATATATTAAACCAAAACGCTTTGGGGAGGTAGCGAAGAAAAAATGAAAAAGTTAGAATCATCTTTGACCAATATGTTGCTGGTGCTGACGGGTGTCACTATGGTCTCCGTCGCCCTGCTGGCTTATGTGAATGAACTCACGAAAGGCCCTATTGCTGAAGCTAATGCCAAGGCGTTGAGCGCTGCCGTTCAGGCCGTGGTTCCCGGTTTTGACAATGACCCCATTGCCGAGAAGCGTATGCAGGCTGTGGGTGACAAGGAGTTTGCTGTCTATCCCGCTACGAAGGAGGGTAACTTCATTGGCGCTGCCGTTGAAGCCACTTCCAACGGTTTTGGTGGTGAACTGAAGGTGCTTGTCGGCTTTGATGCCGAGGGCAAGATTATCGACTATTCTTTGCTCCAGCATGCCGAGACTCCGGGCTTAGGTTCTAAGGCGGTGGATTGGTTTAAGAAGGGAGGCAAGGGGGATATCACCGGTATGAATCCCGGTGACGCTGAACTCAAAGTGAGCAAGGATGGTGGTCAGGTGAATGCCATTACCGCTTCAACCATCACTTCGCGTGCCTTCCTGGCTGCAGTCAATGCTGCTTACAATGCATACGCAGGTCAGCACACCGACGGCAATTCCGGTGCTACCCCCAAGGTGGAACAGGAGTGTGCCGGTGAAGAAGCCCCTGCTGAAGCTACTACAGTTAACGAATAAAGAAAGGAGTAGAAGATATGAACAACTTTAAAGTATTGATGAATGGTATCATCAAGGAGAACCCCATCTTTGTGCTTCTCCTCGGTATGTGTCCTACGTTAGGTACTACCTCGTCGGCCCTTAACGGTATGAGCATGGGTCTGGCTACGATGTTTGTGCTCATCTGCTCCAATGTCGTAATCTCAGCCATCAAGAACCTGATTCCCGACATGGTGCGTATTCCCTCTTATATCGTCGTGATTGCCTCGTTTGTAACCCTGCTGCAGATGGTGATGCAGGCCTTTGTTCCCGATCTGTATGCCACATTGGGTCTGTTTATTCCCCTGATTGTGGTGAACTGTATCGTGCTGGGTCGTGCAGAAGCCTTTGCTGCGAAGAACAATCCGCTGGCCTCTATGTTCGACGGTATCGGTATGGGTCTTGGATTCACTATTGCCCTGACGCTGCTGGGTGCTACCCGTGAGCTGCTCGGTACAGGTAAGATCTTCGGATTGAGCCTCTTCCCCGAGGATTACGGTATGCTGCTCTTTGTGCTGGCTCCCGGTGCTTTCATTGCCTTAGGTTACCTGATTGCTTTGGTCAACTCGCTCAAGAAAGCCTGATGGCCCCATTTACTAACGAATAAATAAAGTAGAACAGTATGGAATATATACTTATCTTTATATCCGCCATCTTTGTGAACAACGTTGTGTTGTCACAGTTCCTGGGTATCTGTCCCTTCCTCGGCGTTTCCAAGAAAGTGGATACAGCATTGGGTATGTCGGCTGCAGTAGCATTTGTGCTGACACTGGCCACTATTGTTACCTTCCTGATTCAGCACTACGTGCTCAACGCGTTTGACCTGCAGTATCTGCAGACCATCACTTTCATTTTGGTGATAGCCTCTTTGGTGCAGATGGTGGAGATTATCCTCAAGAAAGTCTCTCCCGCTCTCTATCAGGCATTGGGCGTCTTCCTGCCGCTGATTACCACTAACTGCTGTGTGCTGGGTGTGGCTATCTTGGTGATCCAGAAAGATTTTGATTTGCTGACAGGTGTGGTTTACGCCTTTTCTACCGCTCTCGGTTTCGGTTTGGCACTGACCGTCTTTGCCGGCTTGCGTGAACAACTCAGTCTGGTTAAAGTTCCCAAGGGAATGCAGGGTACTCCGATCACCCTGATTACAGCCGGTCTGCTGGCTATGGCCTTCATGGGCTTCTCTGGTGTAGTGAAGTAATTATCACATAAAATCTATAGGGTGGATGCCTATTACCATAAATTATGGTAAAAATTGGGTGCATCCACCCTTTTTTTTGTTTTTTCGTGCATGGTTCGCCAAAAAATAGCTATATTTGCGCGAAATATCTAATTAATAACCTAAATTCCATCATGGATAGAATCTTAGTAACAGGCGGAACCGGCTATATCGGTTCACATACCGTGGTCGAACTGCAGCAGGCAGGCTACGAAGTGGTCATCATTGACAATCTCTCCAATTCGAGTGCCGATGTAGTGGACAACATTGAAAAAATCTCTGGTGTACGTCCGGCTTTTGTTAAACTGGATTGTTTGGATTTTGACGGACTCAAGGCCGTATTCGAAGAATACAAAGGTATCAAGGCTATCATTCACTTTGCAGCCAGCAAGGCTGTAGGTGAGTCAGTGCAGAAACCGTTGCTCTACTATCGCAACAACCTGGTTTCTCTGATTAATCTCTTGGAGCTGATGCCGCAGTATGGAGTGGAGGGTATCGTATTCTCTTCTTCTTGCACGGTATATGGCCAGCCCGATATACTGCCCGTAACAGAGGAGGCTCCCATTAAGAAGGCTGAGTCACCCTATGGCAATACGAAGCAGATTAATGAAGAGATTGTTCGTGATACAGTAGCTTCAGGTGCCCCGATCAATGCTATCCTGCTTCGCTATTTCAACCCCATTGGAGCACATCCGACTGCACTGCTCGGCGAGTTGCCTAACGGTGTCCCGCAGAATCTGATTCCTTATCTCACTCAGACAGCCATCGGTATCCGTGAGAAACTGAGTGTATTTGGTGATGATTACGATACGCCTGACGGATCATGCATCCGCGACTTCATTAATGTGGTTGATTTGGCTAAGGCACATGTGGTAGCCATCAGTCGTATTCTGGAGAAGAAACAGGATGAACAGGTGGAGGTATTCAATATCGGTACCGGACGCGGTCTCTCTGTATTGGAGTTAATCAACGCTTTCGAGAAGGCTACTGGTGTGAAACTCAACTACCAGATTGTGGGTCGTCGTGCGGGTGACATTGAGAAGGTTTGGGCCAATCCTGAGCGTGCCAATAAGGTATTGGGATGGAAGGCTGAATCTACCATTGAGGATACCCTGCTCTCCGCTTGGAACTGGCAAAAGAAGCTGCGTGAGCGCGGCATACAGTAAACAACTGCAAAAAAAATTAAATTAATATACTGTTTGGAACAAATTGCACTGCAATTTGTTTTAGTGTTAGTCAGTTTGGTGTTCCTAAGCCTATGTGAATATCCTTAAGAATTGCTCTTCGCCGATGGGCGGAAAGTACAAACTGATTGCATAGTAGTTTTGTCGTGTTTTATTTTGTGTTTGTGTTGTAATAAGTCCTGTCGTGAGACAGGACTTATTTTTTTTGTAGTGTCTCCTTCCTTTCTTAATTAATTCTATTGACTCTTTTAAATTTCAAATTAATAAAAAATAAAACCCTGTTTTGTTTGTTAACTAATACCAAATGCCTATATTTGCACGCTTCTATGTGTGAAAGTTTGAGTAATGGCATTTGAAATAATAATTTATGCGCATTTTATTAATATGATGAAGAGATTTATTTTACCCCTGTTTGCCTCGGTATTGCTTCTGTTCTCGTGCAATACCTCAAAGGAAATTCTCTATTTTCAAGACACGAAAATCGGTGTTCCACAGGAAATCAAGACTCCCCGTGATATTACATTACTTCCTAAGGATCAGATTTCTATTGTAGTGTCAAGTAAAGACCCTCAGTTGGCCGCCCTGTTTAATCTGACTCGTGTTCAGTATCGTGCGGGGTCGTCTGACATTAGAACTGGGTCAAACAACGGAGAAATCTCTGGTTATACAATTGATGAAAATGGGTACATTGATTTCCCCATCTTAGGCAAGCTGAAAGTGGCTGGATTGACCAAGAATGCCATAGGTGAACTGGTGAAAAAGCGTCTCGTGGAGGAGGACTTGGTTAAAGATCCGATTGTGACAGTGGAATTTATGAATCTCTACTTTTCCGCTTTAGGTGAAGTGAAATCTCCTGGCAAATATAGCATTTCAAAAGATAAGATTACGCTGCTTGAGGCCATCAGTATGGCGGGTGATCTTACTATTTTCGGACGCAGAGACTCTATCTACGTGATTCGTGAGGAGAACGGCCAGCGTATTACGCACAGTGTAGATATTCGTTCGGATGCCATGTTTGATTCGCCTGTTTACTATCTTAAACAGAATGATGTAGTTTATGTGAAGCCTAACAAAGTACGTGCTGGTCAGTCCACCATCAATGAGAATAGCATGAAGTCTGTATCTATGTGGCTTACCGTATGCTCTTTCCTGACCTCTTTAGGCGTACTCTTCTTTAAATAACCGATGACTTGAACAACGTGTAAAGTGTCCCTATAGCTTTACAGCCAATAAACGTACATATTATGACAGAAACTAAGACAACAGTCACCAAACCGGCTGACGACTTCATGCAGATTCAAGAGCTTGTGGGTATGTTCTTGCCCCGTTGGCATTGGTTCGTAGCCTCCCTTTTCCTCGTTTTAGGTTTGGCTTTCTTCTATTTGATGAAGACGACCCCAATCTATACCCGTACAGCTACTATCGTTATCAAAGAGGATTCGAAAGGTGGTTCCTCTATCAATGGCATGAGTGATTTTGCGGATATGGGTATCTTCAAATCCAACACTAATATTAACAATGAACTGCTCACACTGAAATCTCCCACACTGATGACTGATGTGGTGAAGCGCCTGAACTTGAATGAAACTTATACCATGAGACAAGGGTTGAAGCGCATCGGACTCTACAAAGCCAATCCCGTGGTGGTAAACTATCGAGACAAGGTAGATCAACCGCTGAGTTTTACCATTCATTTTGATTCGGAGAACTCCTTTACGCTCTCTGACTTTGTTATCATGGGTGAAGATTCAGAAGAGACTTACACTGGTCAATTCAATGATACTATTGCTACCTCGATTGGTGTAATTTCGTTGTTGCCCACTTCTCATTTGAACGAATCCTTTATTGATAAGTCAATCCGTTATAGCCGAGGTGGCATATCCAATTATGCAGATGCCTACTGCCAGGCTCTTCGCGTAGAACTGGGAACTAAGGAATCTACGGTTATTAATTTGAGTATTGACGATGCCTCTATTCAGAAGGCTGAAGACATATTGAACACCTTGATAGAGGTTTATAACGAACGGTGGATTCAGGACAAGAACCAGATTGCAGTCAGTACTTCGCTCTTTATCGGTGACCGTCTGAATGTGATTGAACGTGAACTGGGACACGTCGATGAGAATATCTCCAGCTACAAGAGTCAGAACCTCTTGCCTGACGTTCAGGCTGCTTCCAGTCTTTATATGGCACAATCGGCTGAGAACAAGAAACAGTTGCTTGTGCTCAACGATCAGCTCAGTACGGCTAAATATATTCGTGGAGAGCTGAATCATAAGGATATGAGCCAGACTCTGCCTACCAACTCCGGACTCGCCAGCGGCAATATCGAGGGTCAGATAGGTGAGTATAACAACATGGTGATTGAGCGTAATCGTCTCATTGCCAACAGTAGTGAGAAGAACCCCTTGGTAGTAGATTTGTCTAATGCGCTGAACACCATGAAGCGCACCATCATCCAGTCGTTGGACAACTTGATTGTCTCCATCAATACGCAGATTCGTAGTATCACACAACAGGAGGCTGCTACAACCAGCCAGTTGGCTTCTAACCCTAACCAGGCTAAGTACTTGCTCTCTGTAGAACGTCAGCAGAAGGTGAAGGAGCAACTTTATCTCTACCTGTTGCAGAAGCGTGAGGAGAACGAACTTTCTCAGGCTTTCACTGCCTATAATACCCGTGTCATCACGGCACCGCGCGGCAGCATGGCTCCTACGGCTCCGCGACGCATGAATATCCTCCTCATTGCCTTTGCACTTGGCTTGCTCGGTCCGGGTCTGATTATCTACATGCAGGAAACGATGAATACCAAACTTCGTGGCCGTAAGGATTTGGAGAATCTCTCTATTCCCATTATCGGTGAGATTCCGCAATATCTCAAACATCACAGGCATTTCAAGTTTACGGACATCTTCACGGCTGAGTTTTATACCGTGGCTTACTTCAAGGAGCGTTTCTTTACAACGAAAGCAAAGAACGTGCTGCGCATGACCGATACATTGGTAAAGGAGGGCAAGCGTGATATTATTAATGAGGCGTTCCGCGTGCTCCGCTCCAACATGGACTTTATGATCAATAAGGAAGAGCATCAGAATGTGATTGTCATCACCTCGTTCAATCCGGGTTCAGGTAAGTCATTCCTCACGGTGAACATTGCACTCAGTTATGCCATCAAGCACAAGAAGGTGTTGCTGATTGACGGTGACCTTCGCCACGGTTCTACTTCACAGTATGTGGATTCACCCAAGTTGGGCCTGAGTGAGTATCTCAACGGACACTCTGATAATATCCAGCAGTATTTCGTGGTGGATAAGAAGTACAGCAATCTGCATGTGCTGCCTATTGGTAAGATTCCCCCCAATCCGACTGAACTGCTGGAAAACGGCCGCTTCGGTACCTTAGTAGAACAACTGCGGAGTGAATATGACCTTATTCTCATTGACTGTCCGCCTATTGATATCGTGGCCGATACTCAGATTATTGAGAAGTATGCCGATCGTTCCATCTTCGTGGTACGTGCAGGCTTGCTTGACCGTGCGATGTTGCCCGAACTGGAGAGCATCTATCAGGAGAAGCGTTTCAAGAACCTCAGCTTGATTCTGAACGGTACAGAGAGTGCAGGTGGGCGCTATGCTTATCGGTACGGATACAGATATGGATATCGCTACGGGTATCGCTACGGGTATCGCTACGGTTACCATGCCAATTCCTATTATGGTAATGAGGATGACGAGGCGTAAGAAATGAGAATAGTAAAGCAGGTATAACTCGTAACATCTGATTTTATACTATAGTATGTGGCCATTTAGCAAATCTGTGCAATTGATAGAAAGTGGTATCTTCCAAGGTATGACCGACTGTCATAGCCACCTCTTGCCTGGTGTGGACGATGGCGTAGAGAAACTTGAAACTACGCTTGCCATCCTTCAGCTGATGGAGGAAGAGGGAGTGAAGAAAGTGTGGCTCACTCCACATATCATGGAGGATATAGCCAACCGCACAGAAGAGTTGCGTGCACGATTTGCCGAGCTTAAACAGAAGTATCGTGGTAAAGTGGAGCTTTCGCTCGCTGCTGAGTATATGCTGGATAACCTGTTTGATGAGCGGTTAGCCAACGATGATATCCTTCCTCTACGTGAAGGAAAGAATTACCTGCTGGTAGAGACCTCTTATTTCAATCCGCCTATAGAGTTATTGGCTACATTAAAACGGGTGCAGGCTAAAGGTTTCTATCCGTTGTTGGCACATCCTGAGCGTTACATGTATATGAGACTTTCAGACTATACGCAACTACGCAATGAGGGGATAGAGTTCCAACTCAATCTCTTTTCGTTGGTTGATGCCTATGGTAAGGAGGTGAGGAAGCGTGCTGAGTGGCTCTTGAAGAACGGTCATTATTCGCTTTGCGGAGGAGATACTCACCGTAAGATAGTATGGCAGAACTGCTCTGTTAGAACCCTTTCAGCGTCTGTGGTTCGACAACTAAGTGAGTTGATACACTCTTATTGAGCTATTATCTCCTAGTAGTCATATAGTTTCCGGCAGAGGAAATGAGTAGCGCCCCGCTGAGGTGACAGTTTACTGTTGCCTCAGTGGGGCGCTCCGCATATAGGGGTGATTCGTCAGAGTTTGTTGATTTCATCCAGATTCTTTTGGATATCTTCATCAGAGAGCGCGTAGTTCTGAAGATCTCCCGCCAGATATTTGTCGTAAGAAGCCATATCAATCAATCCATGTCCCGAGAGGTTGAAGAGAATCACCTTCTCTTCGCCCGTCTCCTTGCAACGGTTGGCCTCGCGGATGGTAGCTGCAATGGCATGGCAGGACTCCGGTGCTGGGATGATGCCTTCAGCGCGTGCGAAGAGTACGCCGGCATCGAAGGTCTCCAGTTGGGGAATATCCACTGCTTCCATCATCTTGTCTTTCAGCAGTTGGGAAACAATCACTCCGGCACCGTGATAACGCAGGCCACCAGCATGTATATTAGCTGGAGCAAAGTTGTGTCCCAGGGTGTACATCGGAAGTAGCGGGGTATAGCCTGCTTCGTCTCCAAAGTCATATTGGAACTTTCCTCGGGTCAGCTTCGGGCATGAAGCAGGTTCTGCAGCGATGAATCGGGTCGTGCGTCCTTCCAAGATGTTGTGTCTCATGAAGGGGAAGGCCAGACCACCGAAGTTGGAACCACCACCAAAGCAGGCAATGACGATGTCAGGGTATTCACCTGCCATGGCCATCTGTTTTTCAGCCTCCTGCCCAATGACTGTCTGGTGCAGTGTTACGTGGCTCAGTACAGACCCCAGCGTATATTTGCAGTTGGGCGTAGTTGTAGCCAATTCTATTGCTTCAGAGATAGCTGTACCTAATGAACCCTGATGGTTGGGATGAGCGGTCAGGATATCTTTTCCGGCACGGGTGGACATGGAGGGTGAGGGAGTGACCTGTGCGCCAAAGGTCTGCATGATACCGCGGCGGTAAGGTTTCTGTTCATAACTGATTTTCACTTGATACACAGCAGCTTCCAATCCGAACAGTCGTGCTGCATAGGCCAGTGAAGCACCCCACTGTCCGGCACCTGTTTCGGTAGTGACATTGGTTACCCCTTCCTGTTTGCAGTAGTACGCCTGTGGTATAGCCGAGTTCAGCTTGTGCGATCCCATCGGGCTCACGCTCTCGTTCTTGAAATAGATATGCGCCGGTGTGCCGAGCGCCTTTTCCAGTCCGTAAGCCCGTACCAGTGGGGTAGATCGGTAATACTTATACATTTCACGTACCTCGTCCGGAATTTCAATCCAGGCATCCGTCTGGTTCATTTCCTGTCGGCACAGCTCTTGAGCAAAGATCGGATATAAATCTTCTGCTTTCAGCGGTTCCTTGGTTGCAGGGTTCAGTGGCGGCATGGGCTTGTTGACCATGTCAGCCTGGATGTTGTACCAATAGTGCGGTATCTCCTCCTCGGGAAGGATGAATCTTTTCTGCTTATTACTCATGGCTTTGATATGTTGGTTTTTTATTTTGTTTTAAATCCTGGCCAAAAGTAAGCAAATATTTTATATTAATGAAAAATAGTCAGTGATTTTTTCTATTTCTTAGAGAAATGATTCATCGAAAGAGAGAGGGAGCAGGCTATTGACATTCGCGAGTTCATAAACTCCCTCAGTACCGTAGAGCAGGATGCGCATCGGAAGGTGGTGTCGTTGTTGTACCTCCATCATCACCTGACGGCAGGATCCGCAGGGTGGGATAGGGGCTTGAAGAAATTTGCCCTCTGTGTTTCGTGCGGCTATAGCCAGCGTCCGTACAGCCTGGTCGGGATACTGTGAGTTAGCATAAAAGAGTGTGGTGCGTTCGGCGCATAGCCCCGACGGATAGGCTGCATTCTCCTGATTGCTTCCGGATACGATGATTCCATTTTCCAGTCGGGCAGCTGCACCCACGGAGAAGTGGGAGTAGGGGGAATAACTGCGGAAGGTGGCCTCTTTGGCCGCCTCTATCAGTTCAATGTCCTCAGCAGGCAGTTCCTGAATGAGGTAAATCTTGAGCGGAATGGAAAGTGTCTGTTCTATCATAGCAATGTGTATTGATTTAGGCAAAGATACATCTTTATCCCTATTTACGGATGATTTTCACCTATTTTTCTTCTCTAAGTGGTTAAATAGTTTTAATTAATAGTACTATGTAATACAAGGTACATAAGTAATGCCTATATTTGTGCCATACAAAATACCAATGAATTAGAAAGAGATATGGATGTAAACAATGTAAAGTCACAGATGCGCAAGGGGATGCTGGAATATTGCATCGCCCTGTTGCTTCACCAAGAGCCGGCGTACGCCTCCGACATCATCCAGAAGCTGAAGGAGGCTCGGCTGATTATCGTGGAGGGTACGCTCTATCCGCTATTGACCCGGCTGAAGAATGATGATCTCCTCCAGTATGAATGGGTGGAATCTACACAAGGTCCACCACGTAAGTACTACCGGCTGACGGAAAAAGGGGAGCAGTTTCTGGCTGAGTTGGATAATTCGTGGAACGAATTGAGCGCTACGGTGAATCACCTCAAGCGTGGACTGCAACAGCTGTGAGTCACCTCAATCAGGAATCAGTTCCCTGGCCAATCTTTTCGAGTTGCCTATGAAAACGTGCTGATGCGGGGCAGGATTCCTATTACATTAACTGAATATGAACTATATAATACAGAGATACGATGAAAAAGACTTTGACTGTAAATTTGGGTGGAACGGTGTTCAATATCGATGATGATGCTTATCGTCTGTTGGACAACTATCTGTGCAATCTCAAAGCACACTTCTCACAGGAAGAGGGTGCTGAGGAGATTGTGGACGACATTGAGCGTCGCATTTCCGAACTTTTGGCTGAGAAACTGGCCAATGGTCAGCAGGTCATCTCCATAGCTGATGTGGAGGAAGTGATAGCCCGTGTGGGCAGGCCTGAGGAGATGGATGGCGAGTCCGGAAGTGCTCACAGCGGTGCTGAAGGAACAGAAGAAACGGGTACAGGGAATAACGGTACACAAGGTACCGGCGCCAACCGTAGTACAACTGGTGGTGCTGAGGAGTCAGGTACCATCCGCAAGCGTCTCTACCGTAATCCGGATGACAAGATGTTGGGCGGTGTCATCAGCGGTATGTCAGCCTATTTGGGTTGGGACGTCACCTTGTTGCGTCTGCTTCTCTTAGTGATACTGATCTGTGGCTATGGCACGCTGATTCCCGTCTATATCGTCTGCTGGATTATCATTCCTGAAGCACATACCGCTGCGCAGAAGTTGAGTATGCGCGGTGAGCCGGTGACGGTGGAGAACATCGGTAAGACGGTGACCGACAGTTTTGAAAAGGTGACCAATGGGGTCAGTGACTATGTGAATTCTGAGAAGTCACGTAACTTTTTACAGCGGTTGGGCGACTCTTTAGTCCGGATAGCCGGTTGGATTATGAAGGCATTGTTGGTGGTTTTTGTGGTTCTGTCTGCTCCGTTCCTTCTGCTGTTGGCCATTATCCTGGTCATCCTGATTATTGCAACGGTAGCTGCAGCCATCGGGGGAGGAGCTGCGCTGCTATCCATCTTCCCTGACGCTTGCCATTGGGCCGTTATTTCTTCGCCCTTTCCTACCTTAGTGATGTATATTGCTGCGGCATTGATTGTGATGATTCCTCTCTTCTCCTTGGTTTGGATTTTGTGGAGCCAGCTTTCTCACTGCAAGCCGATGAACAACGGTTTGAAGTGGACATTGCTCATTCTCTGGTTTGTCAGCCTGGTATGCTTCAGCATTGGTTTCATCAATACGGGTGGAAAGCAGCCCCATTTGTTTGGCTCGGAATGGGTGAGCGAAGAGGGTGCCCCATCCTTCTCCTTGCGTAGTTTGTTGAAAGGTGATGAGGAGTTTGAGAACGATGTCCGAGAGGTAAAGAACCGGGTGAAGTATGTGGTTCGCGAGGGTTTGCAAGAGTCCCTTCATGAGGTGGATGAAGAGTTGAGGAAGGCCATCAGGGACGGCGATGAAGAGGCTATTGAAGCCCTTAGAAAAGTGGATGCCCGATTGCGTAGGGCGTTGAATGATACCACTGTCTTTGTTGCAGATACCCTTGTGAAGCATAAATAACTCCTAACCCCTTCCTTAGCTACTCCTTTGTGCTATCCAGGTCCATCTCTCGCGCGAGCTGGGTATTCAAAGAATAATCGAACTTTAATCGAAGTTGCTAGCACCTGTATAGGAGTAGCCAGAAATCAGCAACGTTGCAGCACGGGGGCTAAATATAAAATAATCCTTCTACTCCTTGAAAAAGGGGTGGTAGAAGGATTATTTATTTATTTTTGGCAGCATGGAGTATGTTGATTCTGAGTATTTCCTTTGCTTCGTCATCAGCACAGGAATTCTTTGAATCCCAGTGACTCCTTAGCCTATTTCGGCCGTAATAGCTTATCCTTTACGTTTGCGCAGAACCATAGCCGTACGTGCGGGGATGTAGAGCTTCAGCCACTCCTTCTTGTCCTTCTTGTAAAGAGCATCATAGTTGGTGAAGTGTTCTACGGTATCATCCGTCAGTCCGTTACCGCCAAAGGCGGGATTATCAGTATTGAGAATCACCTCGTAGCTACCTGCGGGCACCAGGAATCCGTAGTCGGTAAACGAGCGGTTGGGGCTGAAGTTGAATACAAAGATAAGGTCCTTGCGGCGGTAAGCCAGTACCTGGTCGCCGTCGTTGTGCCAGATTTCCACCACGTCACTCTTCACCAGATTCTTTTCGCTCTTGATTACTTTCAACATGGCCTCGTCAAAGTCGCCGAGGTAGTGGTAGCAGAGGTTCTTGTTGTCCACCAGGTTCCATTGGCGGCGGGCATACTTACAGCTCCATCCGTTGCCTTCGCGCGGGAAGTCAATCCATTCCGGATGTCCGAACTCATTACCCATGAAATTCAAGTAACCACCGTTGATGGTTGATGCGGTGAGCAGGCGTATCATCTTGTGGAGTGCGATACCGCGGTGTACCATATAGTTCTCGTCTCCCTTCTGGAAGTGCCAGTACATATCGGCATCCACCAGTCTGAAGATGATAGTCTTGTCACCCACGAGTGCCTGGTCGTGGCTTTCGCAGTAGGAGATAGTTTTTTCATCCTTGCGTCGGTTGGTCACTTCCCAGAACATGCTTGAAGGTTTCCAATCCTCGTCAATCTTCTCCTTGATGGTCTTGATCCAGTAGTCGGGCACGTTCATGGCCATACGGTAGTCGAAACCGTACCCGCCGTCTTCAAACTTCGCAGCCAATCCGGGCATACCAGACACCTCTTCAGCGATCGTGATGGCCTTGGGATTCACTTGATGGATGACACGGTTGGCCAGCGTCAGATAGCAGATGGCATTATCGTCTTGGTGACCGTTGAAATAGTCACCATAGCCACAGAAAGCTTCACCCAGACCATGGCTATAGTAGAGCATCGAAGTCACACCATCGAAGCGGAAGCCATCGAAGTGGAACTCCTCCATCCAATACTTGCAGTTGGAGAGCAGGAAGTGCATCACCTCATTCTTGCCGTAGTCGAAGCAGAGCGAGTCCCAAGCCGGATGTTCACGACGGGCACCGCTATAGAAGTATTGTGACGGGTCACCGGCAAAGTTGCCCAATCCCTCCATCTCATTCTTCACCGCGTGAGAGTGGACGATATCCATAATCACGGTGATACCCATCTGGTGAGCTGTATCAATCAGTTCCTTCAGCTCTTCGGGAGTGCCGAAGCGAGAAGAGGGGGCGAAGAAGCTCGAAACATGGTAGCCGAAGCTACCGTAGTAGGGGTGTTCTTGGATGGCCATAATCTGGATGCAGTTATATCCATCCTTGGCGATGCGCGGCAATACATTCTCGCGGAATTCCCGATAGGTACCAACCTTCTCCTCGTTCTGTGCCATACCGATGTGGCACTCATAGATCAGCAACGGATCCGTGTTAGGCTTGAACGTACGCTTTTTCCACTTATATTCCTTCTCCGGAGCCCACACCTGAGCACTGAAGATTTTGGTCTGTTCATCCTGAACCACCCTTCTGGCCCAAGCCGGGATACGTTCGCCTTCGCCGCCATCCCAGTGAATTTTCAGTTTATAGAGGTCGCCATGTTTCAGCGTGTCGGCCGGCAGTTTGATTTCCCAGTTTCCACCTGCCTTCTTTTTCAAGCGGAATTTCTTCACCTCCTGCCAATTGTTGAAGTCACCGATGAGGTAGATGTCCGTCGCATTGGGAGCCCATTCGCGGAACACCCATCCGTCGGCGGTGCGGTGCAGTCCGTAGTGGAGGTGACCGGTAGCAAAGTCAGCCAATGTCTTCTTGCCATGTTGGGTCAATTCATCCTCCTTGTTGAGTGCATGTTGGTGGCGTCCGTTGATAGCCTCCTCAAAGGGTTCCAGCCACGGGTCGTTTTTTACCAGATTCAGTTTTGTTTTAGTTTCTTCCATACGATGTCTATTGTACTTCATGCATGTCCCATTGAAACAGGGAGATAGGGTACATGCGGGTTATTTACTGTTGATTAGATTATCCCACCTTCACTTTGAAGATAGCCTTTTTCACGCCGGTGGGAGTTACGCCCGGGGCATGACCGTCTTCAGGGAAGAAGATGGCAAACATACCCGGTTTTACGTCGATATAGCTTTCAGCCATCCCCTGATAGAAGAGAATATCCTTTTCGGCATTGTAGGCTGCATCTCTCGGCAGGCAGTCGCATGTAGGAGTATATCCCATACCCTCCACGTCTGAAAGAGGAATCTGGATATCGATGTAGTCTCGGTGAGCCTCCAGTTTGGCTTCCTCCTTGCTTTTGGGTTTGGTCTGTGCGATATTGAGTCGCAATTCGTCACCCTGGATTGTGTATTTACCTACCTCCAAAGCGTTGAGGTCATTTGTTTTCAGATAGTCAGCGACGATGCCGAACAGCGGGTTCAGGGCAACGTACTTACCGAAGTTTTCCATTTTATCAATAACCATACTCTTACTATTTTAAAATGTTATTGTTATAAAAAATCCACTTGCCAAAGTTATGAAAAATATTCCATAAACAAGGCAAGTGGAAGAAAAAATATTAGAGTACTACCTTGAAGACCTTTGCACCCCAGGCGGGAAGCTTCACTTCGGTAGCCTTGTAGGGGAGTAGGGATAGGGTTTCTTCCGTTCCGCTGATGAGCTCCAATGCCTTGCAGCTATCCATCTGGGGCAGTTGCAGACACTCGAAGGCATGGGCAGGGAGATTGATAGCCAGGTCCACGCTGATATGGTCGAAGTTAACTACAATCAGCAGTAACTCATTCTCTTGCTTGCGCAGGAAGGTATATTGGCGATGCTCATTGAATCTCCAGCCGTTGATATTGGCATAGGTGAGATCAAAGAAGCTACCTTCCGCAATAGCCTTCTCTTCGTTGCAGAGGTTGAGGATGCGGGTATAGATTGCTTGCAGATGCTTCTGCTCGTCGTTCAGCATCTTGCCGTCGAACTTGCCTCCGTTTCTCCAGCGGCGTATGGTGTCCACACTCCAGTAGTCGAAGATGGTGGTCCGACCGTCACGGCCGCTGAATCCTTCACTGTCCATACCCAGTTCGCCCAGTTCCTGGCCGAAGTAGATCATCATCGGGTTGGTGTTCATGCAAGCCGATACGACCAAGGCCGGGATGGCCTTGAAGGGGTTGGAGGCGAAATAGTCGGAAGCGATACGCTGTTCGTCATGATTTTCCAGGAAGTTGAGCATCTGGCGTTCGATGCCGCCCAGACTTTGCCAGCTCTGGCTGATGCGTGTAGCCGACTCACCGCAGGTGGTTACCTCCTTGAGGGTGTCATACAGTCCCACCTTGTCGTAGAGGTAGTCAAACTTGCCACGTTTGAGGTAGTTGTGATACTCGTTGGGGTTATAGACTTCCGCGATGAAGAGCAGGTCAGGATGTCTCTGCTTCACCTGTGGGATGGCCCATTCCCAGAACTCTACCGGCACCATTTCTGCCATGTCGCAACGCAATCCGTCGATCCCTTTTCCCGCCCAGAAGAGCATGATGTCCAGCATCTTGCCCCAGGTGTCAGGCACCGGGTCGAAGTGGCATGTACCACCGTTGGCATAATCCACGCCATAGTTCAGCTTGATGGTTTCATACCAATCGTTGATATTGGGGTAGGCGTCGAAGCGGTTGTTGCCTGTAGCCTTGGCCGGATATTCGTGGTAAGCCTCAGGCGCATCACCCCGCATATCGAACTGTCCGTGCAGTTCGGTCTGAGGAATATAATAGAAGTTGTTGTAGGGGCTGAAGGGCAGGTTGCAGTCATCGGTGGCACCCAATTGGGCCGTTCCGTCAGGCTGTGCATCAGAATGGTACTGACGAGCCACATGGTTGGGGATGAAGTCGATAATCACCTTCAGTCCCTGCCGGTGAGTACGCTGCACCAGGTTTTCAAACTCCTTCATGCGTCCTGGAACATCCTTGGCCAGATCGGGATCTACATCGTAGTAGTCTTTGATGGCATAGGGCGATCCAGCCTTCCCCTTCACGATAGCCGGATGATCCGGCTGGATGTTGTACCGGCGGTAGTCGGTCTGTGTGGCATGCTCGATGATGCCCGTGTACCAGATGTGCGTAGCACCCAACTTCTTGATTTCGCCCAGCGCCTTGGCTGTGAAGTCAGCCATTTTGCCGCATCCGTTCTGACGGATATCCCCGTCGGGAGTGCAGTGGTTGTTGTCGTTGCCAAAGAGCCGTGGCAGCACCTGGTAGATTATGATTTTTTTCTTCGATTCGTTGCTCATAAAGTTTTTGCGTTCAAAATTACCTCATCGACTGGAGATACGTCAGACCATACTTGATGTCACTGTTTGCTCCTGTATGGCTGACGTCATCTGGATGGCTCAGGCGATACCGTGAGCTACTGCTTCTTTGTCGATTTTCTTGATCAATCCCTGCAGGACAGCACCCGGTCCGCACTCCGTGAAGTCAGTGGCGCCGTCAGCAATCATCTGTTTCACGGTCTGTGTCCAGCGTACGGAAGCCGTCAGCTGAGCCACGAGGTTCTTCTTGATTTCCTCAGGGCAGGTGTGGGGCTTCGCATCCACGTTCTGATATACAGGACATTTGGGTGTGTGGAAAGTAGTAGCGTTGATAGCCTCCTCCAGTTCAACCTTGGCGGGATTCATCAGCGGAGAGTGGAATGCTCCACCCACCTTCAGCGGCAGGGCACGCTTGGCACCGGCAGCTTTCATCTTTTCGCAGGCCTTGTTGATACCTTCGATAGAGCCGGAGATTACAATCTGACCCGGGCAGTTGAAGTTAGCTGCTACGCAAACCTCACCTTCGGCAGTCACTTCAGCGCAGATTTCCTCCACCTTTTCGTCAGGCAGAGCAATGATGGCAGCCATGGTCGAGGGCTGCATTTCGCAGGCTTTCTGCATAGCCATGGCACGGGCATACACCAGCTTCAGACCATCCTCAAAGCTGAGGGCACCGGCAGCCACCAGGGCAGAGAATTCGCCCAAAGAGTGTCCAGCTGTCATCTCCGGCTGGAAAGCGTCACCCATGCAGAGGGCAGAGATTACAGAGTGGAGGAATACGGCAGGTTGCGTCACCTTGGTCTGGCGCAGATCTTCATCGCTACCGTTGAACATGATGTCCGTGATACGGAATCCCAGAATATCGTTGGCTTTTTCAAATAGCTCTTTAGCAAGCGGAGAGTTATCATACAGGTCTTTACCCATTCCTGAGAACTGGGCACCTTGGCCCGGAAATACAAATGCTTTCATACCTTTATTATATTTATATTACATGTTATAATTATACCTCTGAAAATATATACACGCGATATGTCGCGGCCGATACATGTTTACAGGCCGCAAAGGTACGATTATTTTCTGAGATAAGCGGCAAAGAGGGGCAAAAACATGAGGATACAGCCCAATTTGTCAACCTGTTACCCCTTTTTTCGGGGCAGAATCAGGTTGAGCAGGACGGCAAGGAGGAAGACCACAGCCACGCAGTTGTCGGCAAAAACGGTCTGTACGATGGGTGGGAAGATATGGAAAAGTCCCGTAGCCTGGGTAAATCCGAGGCCCACGCTGAGCGATAGGCTGACGATAATCATGTGGCGCTGACTGAAGCCGCACTTGGCCATCATGCCGAATCCGGCAAAGAGTATGCTGCCGAACATGATGATGGTGCATCCGCCCAACACTGCCTGCGGTATGGTGGTGAGCAGGCAGCCAAAGGCAGGAAACAGTCCTCCCAGAATCATGATGAAGGCCCCCGTGGCAATGGTGAAGCGGTTCACTACCCCGGAAATGGAGGCGAGTCCCACATTCTGTGAGAAGGAGGTGATGGGGATACATCCGAAGAAGCCGGAGAGGGTGCTCACGAAGCCGTCGCAGGCAATGGCACTGCCCATTTCACGTGGTGCAATGCTCCGCTTGAGCGCACCTTCGCAGAGGGCACTACTGTCGCCAATGGTCTCCGTGGCCGAAACAAGATAGACACAGGCGAAGGCCAGGATGGCATCGAAATGAAACTCGGGCGTGAAGGGTATCAGCTTGGGGAGCGCAACAAACTGGGCCTGTTGCAGTCCGCTGAAATCAACCATGCCCATGCAGAGGGCCAGTGCATAGCCGACAATCAGACCCACCAGTACGGAGAGGGAGCGTAGGAAACCGCGTGCAAAGACCATGGTCAGCAGGCAAGTCAGCAGTGTGCAGCTGCCCACAATCCAGTTGTTTAGACTGCCGAAGTCGTCAGCACCCTGTCCGCCGGCAAAACTGTTGGCTCCGATGGGGAGCAAGGAGAATCCGATGGCGGTGACCACCGTAGCAGCTACTACGGGGGAGATAATGCGTGTCCAGTATTTGGCAAAGAGGCCGAGCAGTCCCTCGAACAGACCGCCTACGATGACGGCTCCCATCAGCGTGCCCATGCCTCGGGTGGAGGCAATACTGATGGCCAAGGAGAGGAAGGTGAAGCTGATGCCCATGACAATGGGCAGGCGTGAGCCGATGCGCCATATCGGGTAGAGCTGCACGAGCGTGCCTATGCCGGCAATAATCATGCAGTTTTGGATGAGGGCACCGCTCAGAGCCGGCTCCAACCCGGCTACATTGGCCAGGATGATGATAGGGGTAATGTTGGCCACAAACATGGCTAGTACATGTTGTAGACCGAAGGGAAGGGCCTTATGTAGGGGCACACGTCCATCGAGCTGGTAGATTGTTCCTGTAGATTTTTCTTCCATAGTTCTATCCGATTGATTCTGTTCCCTGACATTGGCGCTTCGTCAATTGATCTTCTTGTCAATCGCCAACGGGTCAACTCATCAACTTGTCAAATACTCACCTAATTACTTGTCAGTTTTACCCCAAGGATAGTTTAGCCTTTGAGAGTGGGAGTGGCAGTTGCTGGCGGAACCGGATGGTTTGTGTGCGCCAATCCATCTCCTCCACAATAGCTATGCTCTCCACGTGATACCCCTCAGCTCGCAGTTCACTTCCGCCCTTCTGCTGTCCTTTCTCTATGGCGAATCCAAGTCCTACCACCTGTCCGCCTGCCTGTTTTACCAAGTCAATGAGGGCACGGGCAGCCTGTCCGTCAGCCAGAAAATCATCCACGATGAGTACGCAGTCTGTGGCAGAAAGATAAGGTTTGGAGATGAAGACATTGTTGTGCTTCTTATGGGTGAAAGAGAAGGCTTGAGAGATGTACTTATCATCGGTGCTGTTGGCCGTTTCGCTCTTCTTGGCAAAGACCACCGGCACGTCATAGAGGTTGCCCAGCAGCGTGGCAATGGAGATGCCGCTGGCCTCGATGGTGAGCACTTTGTTGACCTTCTTTCCGCGGAATCTCCGCTTGAATTCATAAGCCATCTGGCGGATAGTATCCACGTCAATCTGATGGTTGAGGAAGCTATCCACCTTCAGGATATTTCCCTCTTTGATGACTCCGTCTTGCAGAATCTTTTCTTCTAAGAAATTCATAGTGTGTATTGTTTTTAAAGTGTTATTCCGAAATTTCCACGTTGGTTACCCGCTCTAACCAGAAGCGGCGCTGGTTGGGGTGGAACGGTTCAAAGTCATGGTTCATCCGTATGGTGTTTTTGCGGAATACCAGCCCATCGACCGACTTGGCGTAAAGCACAGGTGTGTCGAACATCTCAAACTCGTTCTCCTCGATGAGGATACCCCCTCCCTTACCTCCATGGAAGTAAAGCTGCTGATGCTCCAGATCGGGAATCTCCGGATAGATGGAGATGACCGCATTGGTAAACTGGAAGAGGTTGGTCAGCGCATTGACAAAGCGGTTCTTACGGATAACCACCTGCCGGCAGGCTCCTGTCTCGTACCAGCCGTTGCAATCGCCGCAAAGCAGGATAGCGGTGCCTGAGGTGTGGTCAAAGAGGTTATTCTCGGCCACCGTCAGCTTAGGAGTACTGAAGAGAGCACCTCGTGCCCGGTTGTTGCGCACTACATTACCGGCAAAGAGGACCTCCGGTGTCCATGTCAGATTCTCGATACCGCATTTCACCTCTCCGCTGATGGAGGGGTCGAGAGGCTCGGCAAAACTGATTTCAAATTCCCGTGCCCCTGCAATCTCTTCCTGTCCGTGTGGGCGTATGGATGCGATGCGGTTGGGTTTTCCTGTCAGTTCCATGGTCTGCGAGCAGACAAACTGCACCTCATCGCCAGCGCGTCCCCATTCGAATCCCCACGACTGGTCGTGCATATAGCGGCCTATCACGGTTCGTTCGTCCAGTCGGCGCTCCACCTTCAGGTAGGTGCCGTGTACGTTGATGGCATCATCCATCATTCCCTCATAGAAACCGTTGTTGGATACAATTTTTCCCTTGCAGCCCGAGAAATGGGTAGCATCCGCCTGTGTGGTGAAGTAGCGCGGATCATCATCGCCCCGGAGACATACTCCGAATTTCTCCAAAGTGATATCTTCACAGAGTTGTGCCAGCAGACCCATGCCTTCGGCATAATGCACCTTTACATTCTCTATCACAGTACCCTTGTCGTGGCTCAGGAAGATTCCCGGAGCAGGTCGTCCCCATCCGCGCATGGCCACTACCGTACCCGGAACTAGCCGTTGGTCCTTCCAAAGGGGTGCCAGGATGCGTCGTCCGTTGCCCACTTTCGTTGCCCCCTTGGTAGGGCAGTAAATGTCGCTGGTGCGATAGACCACGTGTCTCGTCTTTCCGTCAAAGGCGATGCCCCACTGCTGTTGCAGGCTCCATCCCTCCCCGTAGGTCTCGAAGAGCGAATCCTTCGTGATGCGGTAGGCTACCCAAGGTGCAGGTTCAAAGGTGATACCCCGTTCCGGGTCATTCTCCATCACCGTCACCTGCGCAATGTGTGGTGTGGCAAAGTCGATGCTGAAATTCTGCAGTCGGCAGTTTTCCGAATGGAGCAGTGCGAGCGGCAGCATCCGTCCGTGGAAGATGAATTCAGCTCCCTGTCCGTCCAACGTCAAGTTTTTCCATCCCTCCAAGGCCAGTCCCACCTTTTTGGGGTTCTCCTGGTCATGGTTAGAGACATAGTACTCCTTCACGGCCGCCCCCTTCTCGTGAAATTCGTAACGGCCCGCCTCGAACCGTATGGTTACCGCCTCGTCCGCTGTGGTTTCCGCCTGTATGCGTGACAACATCTTCTGCACCAAGGGTGCTGCGTTTTTCTTGCTGTTGGCCTTCAGGCCGAATCGGGATGCTTCATACACCTTTTGTGCCTGCATGGAAGAGCAGAAACACAAGATTATCAGGGTGTACAGCCCCAAACGTTCTTTTTTCATGGTTTCCTTCTATATAATAATGGTAATAAAGGGTTGCTTTTGGGGTGTAAAGGTAGCAAAAAGATTCTAAACACCACCTCCTGATACTTATTTTTCTACAACGATTCTTTGCAATATGCAGGATTGTCAGTATAAACAGGGGATTGCATAGATAATGTAAATAGTACGAAAAGGTGTATGTATGATAGTGTATAATATACGAAAACTATTACATTGAAAAAGAATGTTTTAAAACATAGTTAATTTATATATCTATTCTTGTTTAACTCAGGAAAACATTCTATTTTTGCCGCCGTTTTCAATGGATATGTTCGGATGGTGTCGGATGTGTACATTGATGAGTGGTAATGATAAATCAGAAAACGCATGGAAAACAGCAAATCACAACCTTTGGCTAACAACCACATCTCCGTGGATTGTGTAGTGGTGGGCTTTGATGGTGAACAGCTCAAGGTACTCCTTCTCAAGCGAGTAGGCATAGAAGGGGGAGAGGTCTTTCACGACATGAAGTTGCCCGGAAGCCTGATTTATATGGATGAAGATTTGGATGAGGCAGCACAGCGTGTGCTGGGTGAACTGACGGGTCTGAAGAGTGTGGAGATGATGCAGTTCAAGGCCTACGGCTCCAAGGACCGCACCAAGGATCCAAAAGATGTACATTGGTTGGAGCGGGCCATGCAGATGCATGTGGAGCGCATTGTCACAGTAGCCTACCTGGCCCTGGTGAAGATTGACCGCAAGCTCAGCGTGGGTCTTGATGACTATCAGGCCTCCTGGGTGGCCGTGCCCGACATCCCCACGCTCGCTTTTGATCATAACCAGATTGTCAGCGAGTCGCTGACCTACATCACTCGTCTCTTTGACACCGACCCCTCCCGGATGTTCGACCTCTTGCCGAGGAAGTTCACCGCAGCACAGCTGCGCAGCCTGTTGGAGGTGGTCTATGGCAAACCTATTGACGTGCGCAATTTCCACAAACGTATCGCGCAGATGCCCTACGTGGTACCGCTTGAGGAGCATCAGCAGGGAGTAGCCCACCGGGCAGCCCGTTACTACCGATTCGACCGTAAACTCTATCGGAAGGGAAAATGAATCGTCATTAGAAAAAATATTGCCGACAAAACGGCAGTTCGCCAATTGGTTAACTTGACCAGTCGTTTACAGAAAGATAACCCGTTAATTTGTCAACTGAAAATAATTATAACTTAAAACCATATGTACTTACTTGGATATGATATTGGCAGTTCGTCTGTCAAGGCCAGTCTGGTCCGTGTAGATGACGGGCAATGTGTAGCTTCAGCCTTCTTTCCCAAGAGTGAAGCAGAGATAATAGCCGTGCGGCAAGGGTGGGCTGAGCAGCACCCCCAAGCCTGGTGGGAACATCTCAAGATGGCTACATCAGCGGTGATGAGTCAGAGTGGGGTGGAGGCTGCCGACATCAAGGCCATCGGCATCTCCTATCAGATGCACGGCCTGGTCTGCGTGGACAAGCAGCAGCGTGTGCTTCGTCCCGCCATTATCTGGTGCGACTCACGTGCCGTACCCTACGGGGCAGCAGCCTTCGAGTCACTCGGTGCCGACCGGTGCCTGAGCTGCCTGCTCAACTCCCCCGGCAATTTCACCGCCTCCAAACTGGCCTGGGTGAAGGAGAACGAACCTGAGATTTTTGCTCAAATTGATAAGATTATGCTTCCCGGCGACTACATCGCCATGCGGCTCAGCGGTGAGATCTGTACTACGGTTTCCGGCCTCTCCGAGGGCATCCTTTGGGATTTCCGTCGTCATCAGGTAGCCGACTTCCTATTGGAGTATTACGGCTTCTCCCCCTCGCTCATCCCCGAGGTACGCCCCACCTTTTCCGAGCAGGGTAGGGTGTCGGCCGAGGCAGCTGCCGAGTTGGGTCTGAAGGCCGGTACCCCCATCACCTACCGCGCCGGAGACCAACCCAATAATGCCCTCTCTCTCAATGTGTTCAATCCCGGTGAGATAGCCTCTACGGCCGGCACTTCCGGTGTGGTCTATGGCGTCAACGGCACAATCAACTACGATCCTCGCTCGCGTGTCAATACCTTTGCTCATGTCAACCATACCGCAGAGCAGACCCGTCTGGGTGTCCTTCTCTGCATCAACGGTACCGGCATCCTCAACTCCTGGATGAAGCGTAACGTAGCTCCGGAAGGTATCGGCTACGAGGAGATGAACCGCATCGCTTCCGAGGCACCCATCGGTGCTGAAGGTGTCAGCATCCTGCCCTTCGGCAACGGTGCAGAGCGCATGCTGGAAAATCGCGAAGTGGGCTGTTCCATCCACGGTATCCACTTCAACCGCCACAGTAAAGCCCATCTCCTGCGTGCTGCTCAGGAGGGCATCGTCTTCTCCTTTGCCTATGGCATAGAAATCATGCAGCAGATGGGCATGGAGGTGACCAAGATACATGCCGGTAGAGCCAATATGTTCCTCAGTCCACTGTTCCGTGACACCCTGGCCGGAGTCACGGGCGCTACCATTGAACTTTTCGACACCGACGGTTCTGTAGGAGCAGCCAAGGGCGCAGGCATAGGTGCAGGTATCTACGCCTCTCCTCAGGAGGCCTTCTCCACCCTTCGCCGTCTGCAAGTCATCGAGCCCAACAGTAGCGACGTACCTGCCTATCGCGCTGCATATGAACGGTGGAAAGCACTGGTTGACGATAAGCAGGCATAAACAGTCGTTGGAGTTGGAAACTGACGATGAATCTTTTACATTGAAACAACTTATTAAATAGTATAAACATCTCGAGTTCCAACTAGCGGAACTTGACTTAAAAAAACAATCAATTATGGCAAAGAAAGAGTACTTTCCCGGTATAGGGAAAATTCAGTTTGAAGGCAAAGAGAGTAAGAACCCCATGGCATTCCGATACTACGATGCCAACAAGGTAATCATGGGTAAGAAGATGAGCGAGTGGCTCAAGTTCGCCATGGCCTGGTGGCACACCCTCTGTGCTGAAGGTGGCGACCAGTTCGGTGGCGGTACGAAGAAGTTCCCCTGGAACGGCAATCCCGATAAGGTAGCCGCAGCCAAGGAGAAGATGGATGCCGGCTTTGAGTTCATGCAGAAGATGGGCATTGAATACTTCTGTTTCCACGACATCGACCTCTGCGCTGAGGCCGACTCCATCGAGGAGTACGAAGCTAACCTCAAGGAGATAGTAGCCTATGCCAAGGAGAAGATGGCCGAGACAGGCATCAAGCTGCTGTGGGGTACGGCCAATGTCTTCGGTCATGCCCGCTACATGAACGGTGCTGCCACCAACCCCGATTTCGACGTCGTGGCCCGTGCAGCCGTGCAGATCAAGAACGCCATCGACGCTACCATTGAATTGGGCGGTACCAGCTATGTCTTCTGGGGTGGAAGAGAGGGCTACATGTCGTTGCTCAACACCGACATGAAGCGTGAAAAGGAGCACTTAGCCATCATGCTGACCAAAGCCCGTGACTACGCCCGTGCCAAGGGATTCAAGGGTACCTTCCTCATCGAACCCAAGCCCATGGAACCCTCCAAGCACCAGTATGATGTGGATACGGAGACTGTTATCGGATTCCTCCGTGCCCACGGTCTTGACAAAGATTTCAAGGTCAATATCGAGGTCAACCACGCCACATTGGCCGGCCACACTTTCGAGCACGAATTGGCCTGTGCCGTAGATAACGGTATGCTCGGCAGTATCGACGCCAACCGCGGTGACTACCAGAACGGTTGGGATACCGACCAGTTCCCCATCGACAACTTCGAGCTCATTCAGGCCATGATGCAGATTATCCGTGGCGGTGGTTTTGTGGATGGCGGAACCAATTTCGATGCCAAGACCCGTCGTAACTCCACCGACTTGGAGGACATCTTCATCGCCCATATCGCCGGTATGGATGCCATGGCACGTGCCCTTGAAGCCGCTGCCCAGTTGCTTGAGGAGTCACCCTACAAGCAGATGCTGGCCGACCGCTACGCTTCGTTCGACAGCGGCAAGGGTAAGGAGTTTGAAGAGGGAAAGCTGAGCCTCGAAGAGCTCGTAGCTTACGCCAAGGCCAACGGTGAGCCTAAACAGACCAGTGGTAAGCAGGAACTGTATGAGGCCATTGTGAACATGTATTGCTGATCTATTGACAACGTTATACCATGAACACAACAACACAAGGCAGCAGGAGTTACCTCTTCTCCATCGTCCTCACGGCGGTGTTGGGAGGCCTGCTGTTTGGATATGACACCGCCGTTATCTCTGGTGCCGAACAGGGATTGCGGGCCTTCTTCATGGGGGCCAGCGACTTCCGGTACACCATCGGCGTGCACGGTTTTACCGCCAGCAGTGCGCTCATCGGTTGCATCATCGGTAGTGCCCTTTCCGGACTCTGTGCCTCCCGTCTGGGCCGTAAGCGTTCACTCTTTGTGGCCGGTGTGCTCTTCTTTCTCTCGGCTCTCGGTTCCTACTATCCCGAGTTTCTCTTCTTCGAGCCCGGTGCGCCCTCTTATGGTCTGCTCGTAGCTTTCAATCTTTACCGTGTACTCGGTGGCATCGGTGTAGGACTGGCTTCAGCCATCTGCCCCATGTACATCGCCGAGATAGCCCCAAGCAGCATTCGCGGCACCCTCGTGAGTTGGAACCAGTTTGCCATCATCTTCGGTCAGTTGGTGGTCTATTTCGTCAACTTCCTCATTCTCGGCAGCAACGTCAATCCCGTTGTTGACCTGGTCAATGGGGTAGAGCAGATTCTCAATCCCGAGGCTGCCGGGTGGACCATTGCCACCGGTTGGCGTCTGATGTTTGTCAGCGAAGCCGTGCCCGCCGGACTCTTTGCCCTGCTGGTGCTCTTCGTGCCCGAGACCCCCCGCTACTTGGCCATGACCGGTCGCGACAGCCGTGCCTTGGAGATTCTCAGTCGCATCAATGGCGCCGAGCAGGCCCGTCAGATTCTGAACGAGATCAAAGCCACCGTACATGAGAAGACCGAGCGGCTCTTCACCTACGGTTGGTTGGTCATCTTCGTCGGCATCATGCTCAGCGTCTTCCAGCAAGCGGTCGGCATCAATGCCGTACTCTATTTTGCCCCCAACATCTTCAAGTCCATGGGCATGGGCGACCCCATGCAGCAGACTGTCCTGATGGGGGTAGTCAATATCCTCTTCACGCTGTTGGCCGTCTTCACGGTAGAGCGTTGGGGTCGCAAGCCCCTGCTCATCTACGGTTCGTTCGGTATGGCTATCGGAGCCTTTGGTGTAGCCCTGTTCAATGTAGCCAGCGGTCTTTCGCCGATGGTAGCTGTGGTGAGCATCATGATATACAGTGCCTCCTTCATGTTCAGTTGGGGTCCTATCTGCTGGGTGCTGATCTCTGAGATTTTCCCCAACACCATTCGTGGAGCAGCCGTAGCCATTGCCGTGGCCTTCCAGTGGGTATTCAACTTCATCGTCTCCTCCACCTTCCTGCCGATGTACAATATGCGCTTGGGTGAGATGGGCGATAAGTTCGGTCACATGTTTGCCTACACCCTTTACGGTGTCATCTGCCTGTTGGCCGCCCTTTTTGTTTGGAAACTGGTGCCTGAGACCAAGGGGAAGACCCTTGAAGAGATGACCCGGCTTTGGAAGAAATAAACCATAGGTCGTATCTCTCAAGGAGGTGCGGTGAGAGAGGCACCCCGTTGAGGTGATATACCGCGAAAAAGAGAACCAACAAGAAAAGCCGTCCTGTGCATTTCAAGCAGCAGGACGGCTTCCTTGGTTATACAGGTTTTGCTTGTCTATGGAGATAGAGAGTTTTGCTCGTAGCCGAGTTAGGCTTCATTGGATTCAATTTTCCAATCCGCCAGAGTGTGGCGCTCCATGTCGAAGTTGATGCCTACCTTGATGACGGGTAGTCCGCTCAAGGCAAAGCGTGTTGGGTAATCCTTGAGGTTAATCTGCTTCATCGCAGCTTCGGCCGATTTGTTCAGCTTCAGCTCAAAGAGATAGATGGCTTTGCCGGAGTTCATCACCATATCCACACGGCCGTTGGAGGTGCGCACCTCTACATCCACAAACTGCCCCATGAGGGAGAAGATGACGTAAAGAAGTTGCTGATAATGGCCTTCATACTGGGTGTTGTCACACTGCGGCACGGTCAGCAGGTAGGTCTGGAGGAGGGCGAGCATCCCGTCGAGATCATCCTGTTGTAAAGCAATGTTCATCATGCCGATGGTGGAATTTCCTTGCGGGGTATAGTTCTGCACATAATTGGGAAGGAGGCTCTGCAAAAGTCCGATGCGTATCTCTTTATTAGGAAGGTC
Source organism: uncultured Mediterranea sp. (assembly GCA_946056155.1). Taxonomy (GTDB): domain Bacteria; phylum Bacteroidota; class Bacteroidia; order Bacteroidales; family Bacteroidaceae; genus Bacteroides. Next base: position 30,017 of record CAMGIP010000016.1, read on the forward strand.
AAGGAGGTATAGATTACCTGCCCCGTTGTAATCCTTGATGGTGAAATAGCCCGACTGGTAGAGCAGTGGTATGATGGAGGTCATGTTCTCTGTGGGAGCATCAAAGTCAGCTGCCATTACCCGTGTCGGCGCGAGCATGGAAGGTACCACATGAAACTCCTTCATCTTTTCGATGATGAAGGTAGGGGTACCTGTGGCAAACCAGTAGTTGTTGACCTGATAGTCCTGCAAGGCATTGAACAGGCTGAACGGATTGAAGATGTCGGGTGAGGGCCAGGTGAAGTGATAGCCGTCGTACTGGCGCTTGAGCTTGGCGATGGTCTCTTCTCGGTTCACATTTGTGACTTCGGCAAAGTCGTCCAGATAATCGGACATCTGCGTGAGCAATTCCTCCTTGCTGATGCCGCAAAGTGCGGCAAACCGGGAATTCATGGAGATGTTCTTCAGGTTGTTCAGTTCGCTGAAGATACTCAGCTGGGAGAACTTGGTGATGCCGGTGATAAAGACGAACTTCAGATAGGGGTCGGCATCTTTCAGCGGGGAATAGAAGTTGCGCATTATCTGACGCATCTCCGACATGACTTCCGGTTTGTGCGAGACATCCAACAGCGGGGCATCGTATTCGTCAATGAGTACCACTACCTTACGGCCCGTCTGCTCGTAGGCAGCAAGAATAAGGGCCCGTAGTCTGTCGTTGGCATCTTGTTTTGGCGCAATGATACCCCATTTCTTCTCTTCCTCTTCCAGTCTGCTGCTGAGGAAACGTTGCAGCTGGGCCGTTCCCTGATGGTTGGCAGAGGCCATGCTGAACTTCAGCACCGGATAAGAGATCCACTCCTTCTCCACGCTGTCGATATAGCATCCTTTGAACAGTTCCTTCTTCCCCTCGAAATAGGCCTGGAGTGTGGAGACCAGCAGTGACTTGCCGAACCGGCGGGGTCGGCTCAGAAAGATATACTTGCTGATTTGCAGCATCTTGTAGATGTATTCTGTCTTGTCTATATACAGACAGTTCTCCTCTACAATTGTTTCGTAGGTCTGGATGCCTACAGGCAATCTTTTCAGTTCCTTGTTCTCCATATCTATTTTCTCCAAATTCATTTTTTTGCTGAGATGCAGCCTATCTTCATGCAGCAAAAATAGATAAAAGCCAAGAGATATGCAAAAGTATGCTTGCATATTTTTATAGGTATAGGTCCGAGGTAAAGTCTATCCAGAGTTTTGCATCTGCAACACGATTAATAAAAGCAGTGAATCGCAGCGATGAAATGAACCGCAAATGAAAGCGAGCCAAAAAGAAAGCCGTCCTGTGGCGTTTGAAACAGCAGGACGGCTTTTGTCGGTTATACAGGCTTTGTATGTCTATACGTATGGTCAGTCAACTCATTGACAAAAAGAAACTTGTCAACCGAAAGTTGATGCAAAGAAGTTGCCTGCTCATCAAGTTGTCAGTTCGTCAATTCATTAAGTTCGTCAACTTGTCTGCTTGTCAATTCGTCAACTGATAATAACCTGTTGACAATGAAATCATTACTTTTTCTGATTCATGGTGATGGTCAGCGTCAGCGGTGCGAAACCAGGAAACTCCTGAGCCTCTTCACCTTCACCGAGCATTACTTTTTCAGCGATGATGCTCAGTTTCAGTTCTCCGCTTTGGTAGCTCCCGTTTCCGTTGGACTTCACCATAACGTTGACAGCTAAGACGTTCTCCCCCTCACCGGTCGGGATAGAGAGCTTGAGTGGTTGGGGGTTGAGAGCGAGGACAATGCCATCCTTCTGCTCATTGAGGGTAGGAGTATAGGCCAGATCATAGCTAACCTCACCTACTTGGGCAATGATAGCGTCAGCCATACTTTCATCACCGAGGATACCCATCACCAGCTCCTTGATAGGGAAGTCTGCGAAAGATACCTTGTCCTTATCTACGGTAGCTTCAATGGCGGGACCAGTTGTCGCGTTCACAGTCAACGCGGAAGCTTTCAGACCCTCTATCTCCATCGTACCGCTGTACTTGCCATACACGGCATCGATAGCTATACC
>CAMGIP010000017.1 GCA_946056155.1 uncultured Mediterranea sp.
AGCTGCGAGTGGGACTTCTCACGGATTTTATCTACTTTTGCAACGAATATGGATGTTGAAGCGAAACTAAATTTGAAAAGAAAAGGAGATTGAAGAATGAAAGAGAAGCATAACATGCCCCCCATAGCAGATGAAAAGGAGGGGGAGGGCAGTAACCAGGAGGTAACTGTCGTGCCAGTCCAGGCCGAGACAGCCTGTGCACTGGACCTCCCCTTTGCCGACCAAGGCATCCGGGCCGGATTCCCCTCACCGGCACAGGACTACCTGACAGAGACCATCGACCTGAACCGGGAGCTGGTGCGTCACCCCGCCACTACGTTCTATGCCCGTGCATGTGGTGAGTCGATGCGTGGACGCGGCATTGACGATGGCGATCTCTTGGTGATTGACAAGTCGCTGGAACCGCGCGAAGGAGACATCGTTGTAGCTTATGTGGATGGGGAGTTCACCCTCAAGCAACTGCACCATGACAGAGCCAACCAGTGTGTATGGCTGATGCCGGCCAACGAAGAGTTCTCACCCATCAAACTGACCGAGGAGAACCACTGCATGCTTTGGGGCGTAGTGACCTACAACATCAAATCGCAACGTCACTGAATAAGTAGCTGTAGTGCTGTAAGCACTGTATGAATAGGTGAGGTACTGTAGTACTATATAAAAAGATGAGGAGAAGTAAATAACGCGAGTTCAATGAAGCTAATATCTGTAGTTTCTTTTGTCTAATATTGTTTCATCAAACTCACGTTAAAGATTGTATGAACAGATGAAGTGATGTACATAGTATAAACGGATGAGAAGAGGTAATTACTATATAAACAGGTGAAGTGCCCATTATCAGTAAAGGAGATTTTGAAATGATGTATGCCATAGTCGATTGCAACAACTTCTTCGCCTCGTGTGAGCGGGTCTTCAACCCCTCGCTGATGGGGCGCCCCGTGGTGGTGCTGAGCAACAACGACGGCTGCATCATTGCGCGAAGCAACGAGGCCAAGGCGTTGGGCCTCAAGATGGGGCAACCCTATTTTCAGGTCAAACCGCTGCTGGAGAAGCACAACGTGGCAGTCTTCAGCAGCAACTATGTGCTCTACGGCGACATGAGCCGCAGGGTGATGATGCTGCTTGCCGACTTCTGCCCCGAACTCAACCAGTACAGCATCGACGAGGCTTTCCTCACCCTTCGGACCCCAATGAGTTCGGAGGAGCTACAGGAGTGGGGAACCGGCATTGTACGCACCATCCAGCAAGGGGTGGGTCTGCCGATCACCGTGGGCATAGCCCCCACAAAAACATTGGCCAAGGCGGCCAGCTACTTCGGCAAACACTATCCCGCCTATCGCGGTGTATGCCTCATTGAAACCGAGGAGAAACGAATCAAGGCACTCCGAAGGCTCCCCATTGATGAGGTGTGGGGCATCGGACGAAGGATAACCCCTCGTCTCCAGAGCTTGGGCATAGCTACCGCCTGGGATCTGACCCAGCACACCGCTGAATGGGTGAGACGTCAGATGACCGTGACAGGCCTGCGCACTTGGAAAGAGCTGCGCGGCGAGAGTTGCGTACAGATAGAGCAGCTACCCATGCGGCAGAGTATCTGCACCAGCCGCAGCTTTCCCGGTACCGGCTGTGAAACGCTCGGCACCATGGAAGAGGCCATAGCCAGCTTTGCCTCAGCCTGCAGGCAGAAGCTCTGCCAGCAGCACAGTTTCTGCAATGCGGTCAATCTCTTCGTTCACACCAGCCGCTTCCAAACCACTACGGGCGAACATGCCATCTACTGCACCCACCACTTCCCCGTACCCACCAACGACCTGCGCGAGATTACCTCTGCCTGCCTGAAGATGCTCCGCACCCACTGGCTGGGCGACTACCGCTATGCCTACAAAAAAGCTGGTGTGCTGGTGTGGGGCATCACATCCGACCAGGCACGCCAGACCTCACTCTTTGATGAGATCGACCGCGAAAAGCAGTCGCGCTTAGCCACGGCCATCGACGGCATCAACCGTAAGATAGGGGCTGACACCATCCATCTGGCTGTACAGAACACCTCCCTATCACAGCTTCTCAAGCGGGAGTTTCTCACCAAGCAGTACACCACCAACCTGAAGGATATCCTACAGGTCACCGTGGGAAAACGGAAACCTTCGGCTGACACCGACCCTACGCACACCGCTCATGAGTGAATGATGCGCCTGATGGCCATGCCCATACGGAGAGCTGCTCACAGCCGGCAGAGCTCACGATAGAGGCGCTGCACGGGAAGTCCCATCACGTTGAAGTAGCTGCCACGAATATACTCCACTCCGATGAAACCAATCCACTCCTGCACGCCGTAGGCCCCTGCCTTATCCAAAGGAGTAAAGGTATCCACGTAGTAGGCAATCTCCTCTTCGGTGAGCGGGGCAAAGCGCACTTCAGTCTCAGAGACAAAACTGCGCTGGCTGTCCGTAGTGGTTAGAGCCACACCAGTATAGACATGATGCGACCGACCGGAGAGACGTCGCAACATCTCCTTGGCTCCTTCTGCATCGTCGGGTTTGCCCAATACCTCGCCATCGATGCAGACTACGGTATCAGCGGTAATCATCAGTTCACCCGGCTGCAGCGCAGAGCGGTAGGCCTGCGCCTTTTCGCACGCGATATAGAGTGGTATATCCCCGCCCCGCAAGGTGTCAGGATAAGATTCGTCCACATCAGGCAAGGTACGCACCTCGTACTCCACCCCCAAGTTTCGCAACAGCTCCTTCCGTCGGGGCGAGTTGCTGGCCAATATGACCCGATATTTATTCAGATTATCTAACATGATTATTCTCTTCCGTTAACATGACTATCTATTTCCATCTCTTCCTTTATCACCCTTACCACCCAAAGGCACGCTCATCTGCCATCCAGAGCCCCTGCACTTTGAGCACCTGCTCCACCACATCGCGCCCGCATCCATAGCCACCGTTGACGTGGGAGATATAGCGTGACACCTCCTTGATTTCGGGAGCAGCATCCTTGGGGCAGCAAGGCAATCCGCAGCAACGCATCACCTCCAAGTCTGGAATATCATCGCCCATGTAGAGTATCTCCTCATCCCGTAGCCCGTAGCGGTCACGGAAGGCGCGGTAGTCATGTATCTTCACCGAGGAACCGAGGTAGATATTCTCCTCCTTCAGTCCCAAAGCAAGAAACCGCTTACGTACAGCCTCTGTCCTTCCTCCCGTGATGATGCCCACCAGCACGCCCAACTTGGCAGCCAAATGGAGCGAATAGCCATCCTTGATGTTGACCGTGCGCATCGGTACGCCGTCGCCATCCATCGGGATAATATTTGCACTCAGCACGCCATCCACGTCGAACAGCAATGCCTTAATCTTCTTCAAATCGTAATTTATCGTACTCATGCTCTATCATATTCTTGATCTTGTTTTCTGCTTAGTCTCCTGAATATTCTCCGGACTGCATCCTTTTGGATTGGCACACGTGATACGACTCATATCGCCAGAAGGAATCCCAAGACAGGAGCAAGAACAGCCATATCCTCAGCTGCCCGCCAGTTCATATCCATGTGCCGGTCGCCATATTGCTTACTGATGGTATCGCTCTTAATGGAACGAATCAGGAACCTCTTTATCTCCAATCGGGACTTTTCATGCGAGAAGGCATAGAAAGCTTCCCAAGAGATATAAGCCTCGCCCTTCTCGTCGGTCAAGCTCCAGAACGGTTCGCTATCCATGTAGGTGAACGGATTGTGATACTCGCACCTATTTATTATCCGTTCCACGGCAAAAGTACAAATCTTATCTGAGAAACTCACACCTTTTGGAGGATTTTTTGGCTCTCCTATAGCAAATTTGGGCATTGCAGTCTCTCTTTGCTCCCTATCGCAATCTATACGTTGAAAGACATTTATTTTTCTTTACATCATAATTCATTGTAAAACTGCTGTAGGACAGCCAAACGGCTTTTTTCGGTTTTGTCTCGACTGAGCCTGTTCATTTCCGTTCAAAATCCGTTCATTATTCGTTAAAAAAATAGGGTTTTCATTCACTTTTTATTCATTCCTATTCACTCTCGTTCATTGAGTCTGTGGACGTACGTCCATAGCTTCCTTGGTCGTACGTCCATAGGTGGTGAGGACGTACGTCTATAGACCCTTTGAACGTACGACCACAGAGTGCCTGGTCGTACGACTAAAGGATTTCTATTCCTAACGAGAATAATCTTTTACAGACATAGGGAGAATATCATGAAATCCACCTATTGTCGTTCAATGGTATAAAGCAAGATAGTGAGCAGAAAATCACCTCTGCCTAAGGTGGAAGCATGCAAGAAAAGGAGTGCTATTGTCCATGTGTCTGCATGATGCTCTCGCTCAGCAGACGATAGAGGTGCTGGAGATTGGGATTGGACTCCAAGAGATGGAGATGCTCCTCGACAATCTTCCGATCCCCACGAACAGCAGGACCGGTCTGTGCCTCTTGGGGCGATAAGGTATGCACTTTGCGGGCGGTTTCGTCAATCAGCGGACACATGGCCTCAAAAGGCAATCCGTTCTGCGTGAGCCACTCATCAGCCAAGGTGAAGAGGTGATTGACGAAGTTGCAGGTCACTACAGCGGCCACATGGAGGGCCTTGCGCTTCTGACTGTCGGCCTCATAGACGTGTGGGGAGAGCAGGGAGGCCCAGCGCTTCAGATGACACAGCTCTGCTTCTGAGGAGGCTTCGACAAAGAGGGAGACCTTAGAAAAATCAACCTCACAGCTTTTGCTGAAGGTCTGCATGGGATAGAGCACGCCATACCGCTCTGCCTTGCCTTGGAATATCTGCATGGGAACACTGCCGGCGGTATGAATCCAAAGGGACTTCTCTCTCCCCTTGAGCAGACGGGGAAGCAGTTGCTGTAGGGCATCATCGGACACAGAGACCACAAAGAGGTCGGCCTCATCGGTCAGCTCCTCGATACAGGTCACCGCCTCGGCGTCCAACTGTCTGGCCAGGGCTGAGGCTGACTCCTCCGTACGGCTATAGACCTGCTTGAACCGTATGCCCTTACGATGCCACTCAGGAGCTAGATGGGAGGCTACCCTACCCGCTCCAATCATCACGGCTACCGGCAACGGAACGCGCTCAGATACCCTCTCTACGGATGGGTTCCAGACAGATGGATCCTGAAGAGATCCCTCCTGCAATGCTCCCTTATCCAAAAATTCTTCCCCCATCATCTCCTTGTTCGATGCTCTACTCATAGCTACAAATACTTTTGTCCTTTCTAATCACAACTACGTTTTTTGCTCCTGCAAAAATAGATTATTCCAGCTGATTATCCAAAAATCAGAAAGAAATCACTACCTTCGCATAGTAAATTATGGAAAGGTATGGTTTAAACAATGTCGCTGAAACTGACTACATATTATACAAGTGAAGCTATTCCTCCCTTGCCGGGGGTAGATACTTTTCACTCTACGGAGTTGTTCCGCATCTACGAAGCGACACCAGGCTACCGACCGCTGATGGTTGTGGCCTCAGAGGAAGGGGTGCCGATGTCCAAGCTGCTGGGGGTGGTACGCAGTGGGAAGCATATGGGGTTGCCGAGCCTTATCCGACGTTGCGAGGTCTTTGGGTTCGGGGAGTATTTCCCCGATACGACATCGGCTGACGGAAAGCGGCAGAAGGAGAGCCTCTTTGGCGAGATGCTGCAACGGCTGACGCAGGAGGCGCTGCGCTACAGCTTCCTCATCGTATTCCGAAATCTTGATAATGGGCTTTTCGGATACGGATTGTTCCAGAAGCAGGGCTATTTTGCCATGAACTGGTTGCGGGTCTATAATTCGCTGCATAGCGTGAAGCGGGTTGAGGAGCGATTCAGTCTGTCACGCCTGAGACAGATCCGGAGAGGGGAAAAGAATGGGGCTGTAACTGCTGTGGCGCAAACCGAAGAGGAGGTGAAGGCATTTGCCGAGATGCTCTACCGCAACTACTCCTTCAAGATACGCCGGCACTTCCCAGACCCTACCTTCTTCGAACAGATGGTCAAGCATCTGACAGCCGATGAGCAGAGCCGTATCTTCATCGTGAAGTATCACGACCGCATCATCGGAGGCAGTGTCTGCATCTATTCAGGCTCCACGGCTTATCTCTGGTTCTCAGGAGGGCTTCGCAAGAGTTATCTGCTACAGTATCCCGGCATTCTGGCGGTGTGGAAGGCGATGGCCGATGCCAAGGAACGGGGCTATGAGCATTTTGAGTTCATCGATGTGGGACTCCCCTTCCGGCACCACGGCTATCATGAGTTCGTGCTACGGTTTGGAGGAAAACAGACCAGCACCCGGCGTTGGTTTCACTTCCGCTGGAAGTGGCTTAACCGAATACTGGTCTATCTGTATAGCTGACAAGGTTCTTTAATTTACAACAGGAAGACGATAGAGCTGTAGGCACCCATGCGATACTGCTTGTCGTCGCCCTTCTTGACATAAACTGCACCTTGCTTGCCTACAATCTTCTTGATATCGTCCTTAGCTAAGGAGATTTCTACGTCACTACCCGACAGGTTGTGCACCACCAGCATGCGCTGCGAGCCTTCGGTCATGTACCAGGCGGCTATGCTCTTGCCTTCGGTAGTGTTGCTTTCGTTGTAGGTGGCGTGCTTGCTCATCTTGCCTTTGGCCAGTGCGGGATAGGTATTACGCAGACGGGCAAACTGACGATAGACATTCAGGAGCGATGTCTCATCACTCTCCTGCTTACTTACCGAAGAGATGCTGGAAGCTACGGTCTTGTCAATCTTGTCGGTATAGCTGGTCTGGGTGTTATCACCCCACAGCATAGGACCGCGCACATACTCGTCGCCATTCTGTTTGGTGCCGTACATACCGAGCTCTTCACCATAGTAGATATAGGGTTCACCGGGAGCGGTCAGCAGGATGGCTCCGGCCACCTTCTCCTTGGCGGTAGATTTGCCCAACTTAGAGGCTGCACGGTCTTCATCGTGATTGCTCAGCTTGGTGGCTTCGATATAGTCCGATCGATACCGGGCATACATCTGCTGGTAGGAGAGGATATCCTTGACAAAGTAGCAGCCTGTGGCGTTGTTGATGGCCCACTCCAGGCGATTCCAGAAGTCGAACTCGAAGAGAGCGGGAAGGCCCTGATAGTAGGGGGCTACATCGGAAGCTCCAGAATAGACCTCACCCACCATGTAAAGTGGCTCGCTATGGCCCTTGGCACGGAAGTAGCTGTCCAACTCCTCGTAGAAGGTCTTGAGGAAGGTAGGGTTCTCGTCGCTCGATGCCTTATGGTAGATGTGCTTCACGGCATCCAAGCGGAAGCCGTCCACGCCACGGTCTATCCATCCCTTGGCCGAACGTACCACCTCTCGGAAGGCACCATTATTCGTGAGGTCGGCCAACTTGCCGTAGTTGAGGTCAGCAAAAGAGCCGGTATAGAAGTGGGAGTGGAAGTACCAGGCATCCTGACTGTCGAACATGATATCGGCTGCGGTAGTATTGTTGAGTGTGAAGGCAACTCCCAACTTCAGCTTGTCTGTAGTAGAGGAGGCGCCATACTTGGTGCCGCTGTCCCATGAGGTGTTGCTGGTGCGGATAAGGAAGCCCCAGTCGGTATCCAGGTTGACGGTAAGCTCGTAGATATTGTTTCCCTTGGCATAGAATCGCTTGCATACGGCCGGATTGCCATAGTAGAGGTACTTCTGTACGGAGGTGTCAGGGTTGTCCTGATCGACCTCGCCACCCTCGGTCACGGTGAGCTTAGGCTTGGAGCTATCGCTCCAGTCGAGCTTGAAGGTATAGACTCCCTTGATGTTGCTGGCTTTGGAGGTGACCATGAACCACTCACCGGCATTGTAACCGCCTGAGGACTCGGTGGCTATCATATCTATCTTGCCGTCGCGGATGTCAGCCAAGGGATCCTTGGAGAAAGAGTAGAAGTTGCGGTACTCGTTGTCCGTAGAGGTGATGGCCTGCTGGAACCAAGGATGCTCCACGCTGGTATGGTTGAGCACGTAATCGAGATAAATTCTGATACCCTTCTTGTGGGCTTCGGTGATGAGGCGGTCGAAGTCGGCCTCTGCACCAAACTTGGGATTGATGGCATCGTAGTCCTTCACGTCGTAGCCGTGGTAGGAAGGCGAAGGATGGATGGGCGAGAGCCAAATGGCCTTGATACCCAGTTTCTGCAGATAATCGAGCTTGTTAATCAAGCCGTTGATGTCACCATAACCGTCGGCATTGCTGTCGGCAAAAGAGTAGAGAAGCAGCTGGTAGCTGATGACAGCCCGTTTCTCCCCGTCCCAGGTGTCAGGACTGACTTCCACATTGTTCCATCCGGCAGCGGGCTTGTTCTCTTCGTTGCCAGAACCGGGATTCGGTTCTTCGGTAGTACTGTTTCCGTCGCTGCAGGCACCAAGAACAAGGGCCAATAGCACGAAAAGAAAAAAAACACTTTGCCCCCATCTCTGGGCACTAAGTCTCCATGTCTTCATACTGATACTTTTCATGATACGATTAAATTTATGGTTCAAAAGTAGTGATAATACACCATCTACACACATTGCCAGTGTAGAATACTCCCCTGTTCCTTTGAAAACGTTTGCACTGAAAGGAAAAACAGGAGGGTATGCCCAGCTCCGGCTAAATGATTAGCCTCAGCAGCATACCCTCCGTATAGGGATAATATACACCTTATATATAATGTATATCTACAATAACCCGTCAACTGCAAAATTGCTCGTCAACTTGTCATCCGAAGTCATTCCGTATAGCGCTCGATAGTCTGTGCACGATCGGGACCAACAGATACAATCTTGATGGGTACACCCAACTGCTCTTCGAGGAAGCTGAGGTAGGCATTGAACTCTTCGGGGAACTCATCCTCGCTCTGCATAGAGGTCATGTCGGTCTGCCATCCGGGCAATTCCACGTAGATAGGCTCCACACCTTCGTTGATATCGAAGGGGAAGTAGTCGAGTTCTTCACCATTGACGCGGTAGGCCACACAGGCCTTGATGGTCTCGAAGGTGTCAAGCACGTCGCTCTTCATCATGATGAGCTTCGTCACGCCATCCACCATAATAGCATACTTCAGGGCTACAAGGTCAATCCATCCGCAACGACGCTTGCGGCCGGTAACCGAACCGAACTCATGACCAAGGGTACAAATCTTGTCGCCTGTCTCATCAAACAGTTCCGTGGGGAAGGGGCCTGAACCTACGCGTGTGCAATAGGCCTTGAAGATGCCGTACACCTCACCGATGCGGTTGGGAGCAACGCCCAAGCCGGTGCAGGCACCTGCGCAGATGGTGTTGGATGAGGTGACGAAAGGATAGGAGCCGAAGTCCACATCGAGCATGGTGCCCTGGGCTCCTTCGCAAAGCACGCTCTTGCCGCTACGCAGGAGGTTATTGACCTCATGCTCGGTATCGGTAATGGGGAACTGCTTCAAATAGTCGATACCCTCAAACCATGCCTTTTCAGCTTCGGTGAGGTCGTAGGAATAGTTGAGACTCCTGAGGGTCTGCTCATGGCGTGCCTTGGCGGCAGCATACTTCTTGTCAAAGTCGTGGAGAATATCTCCTACGCGCAGTCCCGTACGGCTCACCTTGTCGGTATAGGTAGGACCGATACCCTTTCCAGTTGTACCTACTTTGGCATCACCCTTGGCAGCCTCATAGGCAGCATCCAATATGCGGTGGGTAGGCATAATAAGGTGTGCCTTCTTAGAGATATGAAGGCGCTCCTTGAGGTTATGACCAGAAGCTTCAAGGGCCTCAGCCTCTGCCTTGAAGAGGGCGGGGTCGAGTACTACGCCATTGCCGATGATGTTGACCTTATCGCCCTGGAAGATACCGGAGGGGATGGAACGCAACACATACTTCTGGCCCTCGAACTCCAGCGTATGTCCGGCGTTGGGACCACCCTGAAAGCGAGCCACTACATCATATCTCGGGGTGAGGACATCGACAACCTTGCCTTTGCCTTCGTCGCCCCATTGCAATCCTAATAGAACATCTACTTTCATTTTTCTTTCTTATTTTTGAGATTCTTCAATATACGTTTGTTGGCACGGCTGCACTTGCTGCAGAGACCGTAGAGATAAAGGGAGTAGTGGGAAAGCACAAAACGGCTCATGCGTGTCTGCTCGATGAGTTGCTGGAGTGCCTCGTCCTGAAACTCGATGACCTGTCCGCATTGGGTACATATCTGATGGTGGTGGGTGTCGCGGTTGTAACACTTCTCATACTGCGAGGTGCTGCCAAAGAGATGCTTCACCACGAGGTGAGCATCGATAAGGAGCGTGATGGTGTTGTAAAGCGTGGCCCGGCTGACGCGGAATTTTTCCTGTTCCACCATGAGAGAATAGAGCGTATCTACGTTGAAGTGACCATCGATGGAGTAGATGGTATCGAGTATGGCATAGCGTTCGGGAGTCTTGCGATGCCCGTGCACGTTGAGATATTCGGTGAATATCTGTCTTACCGTCTCTTTCATTTTTTCGTTTTCCATCCGACTATTTCCTGTAGTTCACTGCGGACAAAGTTAATTATTTTTTGTGTAACGCAAGAAAGAAAACGGTATTATTTAAAAAAAAGGGGCAAAACTATGCCCCTTTGCTTAGAAATCTTGGTTAGTCCTCCTTATTCGTGGCCCACTTCGGCGGCTACGGCATGGTAAAGTAGCTGTTCGGCCTCCACGGAAGACTCTTTCCATCCCTCTACCCGACGGCAGAGAGTAAAGGCGTGCTGTTGACTGTGCTGCATATAGCGGCGTAGCAGGGCAAGACTGGCATTTCTTACTACGTGAGGACCGGAGAGAAAAGCCGTAATGGCTTGGTCCAGGAGCTCATTCTCCACCCGCTCTTCCAAATCGCCCTTCTTCATCAGCAGACGGGCGGCGGTCAGAAAACCGCAAGCCTGGATGTATGGAGCCTCGGAGGAGATCCATTGGAGGGATTTGGCTGGGGCATAAGGCAGATACTGGAAGAGGTTCATGCTGGTGAGCTCAGCTATCTCGGGAGTGTTGATGCGCTCCACCCAGATGTCGGCTATCTCAGGATAGAAACTCTCTACCGGCTGCAACAGGGCGGCCAATATCTTACACTCGCGTATCTCCTCTTTCCAAAGGGCTTGGGCCAGGTCATGCTCTTTTGGGAAAAGGGAGGCTATCTGCTTGATGCGGGGAAGCTCTACACCGAAGTTGAGCTTATAGCAGAGCCCCTTCTCGCGCATACTTTGAGACACAGCTCCGTTCATTGAGAGACGAAGCTGTGTCTTGATTTCCTTGAGCTGCAGGTGCAGCTTATCATCGGAGGGATTCATTCCTTGGTCGGTATTAATCGTTCACGGCAGGCAGGGTGGCATAGTCGCGGCTGTAGCGGAGCATCTGCTCTGCATATCCTTCGTCATAGGTCACCTTGACATCGGTGATACGTCCATCAGCATCGGTCACAGCCTCGTAACGGGGATTGACAAAGCCCTTATAGGGGGCCAGGTTCAGCTTCTTGTAACGGGCCAGTACCTCGGCATGAAGTTCGGGATCGACCTTCACGGCATAGTTCTCAACCAGTTGACGGGCTGCTTCAAAGTCGCCGGTAGATTTGATGCGCTGAATCTCTGCCAACAGACGTCCGAAGAGGGTACGTACCTTGGCGTAGTCGTTCACCACGACATAGCTCTTGCCGTCGCGCTTGACAATCTCTACCACCTTCTCATCCTTGCCCTGCTCATAGACCCAGCGGGCAATGAGCTGTCGGTTGCGCATGTGAGCCTCCTCCACCTGGTTACCCGGCTCGATACGTACCAACTGTGTCATCAGTCCGTTCATCAGGAAGGAGTAGTATTCGGCCTTGTAGGCCTCATCATTAGGAGTCAGTCCCAGTTCGGTCAACTTGGCATCAGCCACGTAGTAGAGCCCGAAGAGATCGGCACGGGCCTCCTCAATGGTGGAGCCGTAGGCCTTGAGGGCATCGGGATCCACACCGGGGAGCAGTTTTCCAGAGCCGTGACCAAGGCACTCATGAAGGTCGGTATGGAGGTTACCGGTGAGGTCACCGTAGCTATTGAGGAGTCTCAGCTCCTCTTCGCCAGCCACAAACTCCTCGCTGAAGCCGTTGCCATGGGCCGCTTTGTTATAAGCATCAGTAATATTGCCTATGGTTACAGACTTGGAGCCATGGGCACTGCGAATCCAGTTGGCATTGGGCAGATTGATACCGATGGCTGTAGCTGGATAGAGGTCACCGGCCAGAATGGCTGCGGTGATTACCTTGGCAGTTACACCCTTCACATTCTCCTTCTTGTAGGCTTTATCCACGGGCGAGTGGTCCTCGAACCATTGGGCATTGGAGCTGATGAGTTCGGTACGACGGGTAGCCTCGAGGTCTTTGAAGTTGACGAGTGATTCCCAGCTGGCCTTCATGCCGAGCGGGTCGCCATAGCTTTCGGTAAATCCGTTGACAAAGTCGATGCGTGAGTTGAGATCCTTGACCCAAAGGATAGCGTATTCATCAAAGGTCTTCAGGTCTCCAGTCTCATAGAAGGCAATCAACTTGCCGATCACCGCCTTCTGCTCAGGCGTCTCAGCCACACCCTCCGCCTTGCGGAGCCAATAGACAATCTTTTCCAAAGCCTCTCCATAGAGTCCTCCCACCTTCCACACCTTCTCCTTCACCTTGCCGTTCTCCTTCACCAAACGTGAGTTCAGTCCGTAGGAAACGGGGGTGGCATCTTTGGGATCCTTCATGGCACCATAGAAGGCCTCAGCTTCACGCTGGGTCACACCGTCGTAGTAGTTGCAGGCAGAGGTGAGAACAAGGTCCTCTCCATCAGCCTGATTGACGCGCTTGGGCATCACGGCAGGATCAAAGATGACAGGAAATATCTGGTTGCAAAGTTCATCAACGCTCTCTCCTTCAGCCAAAGGCAAGGTAGAGGGCTCCACCTGCTGAAGGGCAGCACGGAGAAAATCGGCAGAGAAAGCGGGGACAAACTTCTCGCAGCCGTAGTGATGATGGATGCCGTTGGAGAACCATACCCGCTTGAGATAGACCTCCATGGCCTTGAAGTCAGCACCCTCACGATCGCCTTGATAACCGGTATAAACAGCCTCCAAGGCCTTACGGATGCGAAGGTTGTACTTACCGTTCTGATCAAAAAGGATGTCACGCCCCTGCAGGGCTGCCTCTGTCAGGTAATAGACAAGCTCCTTTTGGGGGAGCGACAATGACTCAAAGCCTGGCACACGATAGCGCAAAATCTGTAAATCGGCAAACTGTTCCACAGTATAATCAAATGGGGCTGCCTCAGCAGCCGGTTGGGTAGAAGAACCGCAGGCCACACAAAGGGAGCCTGCGGCAAAAAATGAAATGAGATGTTTCTTCATGAACATTCCTATAAAATAGTAGGATTAGTAATGACGAGGAGACACCACAGGTGGGCTCACTTCTTGTTCAACATACGTCTGCGGTAGCCATTGGGCGTCTCGCCGAGGTTCTTGTAGAAAGCGGCATAGAACGACTGACGATTGGCAAAACCTACCATCGTACTGATCTCTTCCACCGTCTTGTCGGCGTAACGTTTATCGGTCAGCAGGTGCATGGCCTCCTTGATACGATACTCGTTGAGCAGGCAGGAGTAATTCATACCAAAACGAGAGTTGATGACAGCAGAGAGGTAACGGGTATTGGTCTGCAGCTCTTTGGCCAGTTCCTTGGCGGAATAAGAAGGATCACGATACTTCTTTTGGAGCACGATAATATTGAGAATCTTATCATAAAGCTCATCGGCCAGTTCAGGACGGATCAACGAACGATACGCAGCGTCTTTCTCTTTCTTCTCACGCAGATTGTACGGCAATTTTTTGGGCTCTTGTTCCTGAGCCTTTTCTTCAAAATCACTCATGAATAAAATGGTTTTGGGGTTGTCAATAATTTAATATAGGTTATGTCCACACTATAGACAATACAAAAGTCTGATATTTTTTTGATATATGCAATAATCCCCCTCATTTTTTTGACTCAAATAGGCGAAAATGGCTATTAAATATACTTTTTTGATACTTAGAGAAGAATTATTAACAGATATGTACTATCTTTGCCGTCTAGAATGTGAAAAAAGATATTTGTACTGTTTGTATGAAACAACTGCTGAAAAAATATTTTGGATATGAGGAATTCCGCCCGCTGCAACGAGAGATTATCACGCACATCACGGAAGGCAAGGATACGCTGGTACTCATGCCCACAGGAGGTGGCAAATCGGTCTGCTATCAACTGCCGGCATTGATGATGACGGGCACGGCGGTGGTGGTGTCGCCCCTGCTATCCCTGATGAGGGACCAGGTGGAGGCGCTCAAAGCGAACAATATAGCGGCAGCTGCCCTCTGCAGCATGAATGATGATACGGAGAACCTCATCATCCGACAGGAGTGTCGGAGAGGAGAGTTGAAACTACTCTACATCTCGCCCGAACGGGTGCTGGCTGAGGCGGAGGGAATGCTGCGGGAGATGCAAATCTCGCTCTTTGCTATCGATGAGGCGCATTGCATCTCGCAATGGGGGCACGATTTCCGCCCGGAATATACGCAGTTAGGGACGCTGCGCGAACGGTTTCCGCAGGTACCGGTCGTTGCGCTGACGGCTACAGCAGACAAAGTGACACGTGAAGATATCGCCAAACAGCTCCACCTCAGGGAACCGAAACTCTTTCTGGCATCGTTCGACCGACCTAACCTGAGTCTGGATGTGAAGCGAGGATTTACCCGAAAGGAGAAGAATCTGGCCATCGTGGAGTTTATTCAGGAACGGGCGGGGAGCAGCGGCATCGTCTATTGCCAAAGCCGGAAGGCTACGGAGGAGCTGGCAGCCGTGCTGCAACGGGCCGGCATCAAGGCTACCTTCTACCATGCAGGCATGGCAGCGGAGAGGAGAAACAATACCCAGGATGACTTCATCAACGACCGCATACCGGTGGTCTGCGCCACGGTGGCCTTTGGCATGGGTATAGACAAGAGCAACGTGCGGTGGGTTATCCATTATAACCTGCCCAAAAGTATCGAATCGTTCTATCAGGAGATTGGACGGGCGGGACGTGACGGACTGCCGGGAGAGACGCTGCTCTTCTACTCCTTGGAAGACCTGATCCTGCTGAAAAAGTTTGCCGAGGAGAGCGGACAGCAGGAGATCAACAAGGAACGGCTGGACCGTATGCAGGAGTATGCTGAGAGCAGCATCTGCCGCCGGCGTATCTTGCTGAGCTACTTCGGCGAGGAGAGCTCGCACGACTGCGGCAATTGTGATGTGTGCCGCAACCCGCCCCTGAAGTTTGACGGAACAGTACTGGTACAGAAGGCGTTGAGCGGCATAGTTCGTTGTGAGGGAAAGGTGGGATTCCGTACTTTGATTGACCTGCTGAGGGGCTCTCTGAGCCAGGAGGTAAGCGAGCATGGGTACCATCGACTGAAGACCTTTGGTGTGGGACGTGATATCCCAGCCCGCGACTGGAAGGATTATCTGCTGCAGATGTTGCAACTGGGCTACTTGGAGATTGCTTACGACGACCACAACCATCTGCGGGTGACAGAGGCTGGAAGGGAGGTGTTATTCGGACGTCAGACTGCAACCTTGGTGACCATCGACCGAGAGGAGCGGGAATTGCTGTACAACCGAAAGAAACGGACGGCAGCCAAACGGACCAAAGAGGCGAAGTTGTTTAAATCAGAGCCTACGCCGCTCAATACGCGCGATACAGAACAGCTCTTTGAGGCGTTGCGTGCCCTGCGGAAGCAACTGGCCGACGAGGAGGTTCTGCCCCCCTATATCGTGATGTCGGATAAGGTGCTGCATCTGCTTTGTCAGCATCGCCCCACCTCCATCGAGGCTTTTGGGGAAATCAATGGCATTGGGGAATATAAGAAAAAGAAGTATGGACCGCAATTCATACGACTTATCCAGCAATTTGTCTGACCCTATCGCCCGGAATCTGAGATTTTAGCGGCACTTGGAGAGCAGGGGCTGGAGTTCTACAGCAGGAATGCCGAGCTCCTGCGCTTTCTGAAAATCACGCTTGGCCAACGACTTCTTCTCCTGAGAAAGGTAAATCTGCCCGCGAAGCAGGTAGGCTTCGGCTTGTGTGGCGTCATATTTCATCGATTGTTCCACATCGAGAAGGGCATTGTCGCTGCGGCCACTCTCCCACTCCACCTCGGCACGTGCCCGATAGAGCAGAGCCAACCGTTCGCTGTCTTGTGCCGATTCGGTAATCAACACAGAGAGCAGTTGCACAGACTCTATGCGTTCGCCTTGGGACTGCTTGAGCATGGCCATCCCCAATCGGGCGCTGAAATGATCAGGGCGAAGCTGAAGGAGGTGCTTATAGTCGGCCTCGGCAAACTTGTATTGCCGCTGCACTTTATATATATATGCCCGCATGAGCAGGGCCTCTTCGTGATCTTTTTCCACATCCAGTACCAAGGAATAGTCCACTCGGGCCAACTCCAACTTGCCCAGCTCCATATAGAGGGTGGCCCGACCGAGAAGGGCAGGTACGTGGTAGGGGGCCACATTAAGGGCAAAAGTATAGGATTGCATGGCCTCGTCATAGCGCTGCAGGGTACATTGCAGGTAGCCCATGTTGGTATAGACCCAGACATTCTGCTCGTGGGCAGGATCGGCAGAGACGGCTTTACGGAGGTATTCTACCGCCCGTGAAAGGCTGTCAGCCTCCGTAGCCTTGACGGCACGGTTCACCCACTCATCATAGCTTTGGGCAGAGAGCTGCTGAGCGGTCACGAATAAGCAAAGAAAGGTGAGGAGCCGAGCTCCCCACCTTCTGGCATGATGGTTATCTTGTGTCACCTTGTTCATCGAGTTTCAATCGATTTATTCCTTCTGTATCACATTTTTCTCTATAGGACGCTATCAGTTGATAAAGGTTACAAGATTCCATCAGAATTTAGCGTAATTTAACCATGCGGAGTTGATCCAGCAAAGCTCTGTTTTCTGTGATGTTCATATTCTCCACACAATCGGCAAACTCCAGCGTGAGGGTGTGCTTGCCAGCCTTCAAGGGTACACATTGTACGGAGCTCCACCCCCAATTGTCCCACTCATTCACTCCGCGCTGGGCAAAGACGCTTACTCCAACGGTTGCTCCATCGATCTTCAGCACGCGAGTAGCGCACTTGTTCTCGGTATTGATGGGGCCATTACCATTAGCATAGCGCCAGTCAATAGCGTAGGTGCCGTTGGCGGCAATCTCTACGGGTATGGTGATGAGGATGTTTTCGTTGCGGGTGATGCGTACGGAGCGTCCGTCATGGCTCTCGGCATACTTCTCCACCTCATAGAGGGCCACCTGCTGAGCGTCATCGTAGTAGATAGGTTCGCTGGCGAAAGAGGGGAAGCCCTTGGCATTAATGGCCTGCACCTGATACTCGCCATATCCCTTGAGGCTGAACGTAGTGGCTGTAGTCTCTTCTACCTGCTTGCCATCACAGAGGATGCGGTAGGTGGCAGCATCCTTCACAGCTTCCCAAGCGAGTTGGTTGCCTTGCTGCTTCACCACAGGGGTATTGGGCTGATAGGCGTTGTCGGCATAGGTCACCCCACAGGGGGCAGGCTGCACATTGCTCAGCTCTATCTCCACCGTATGCTCGCCCTTGAGATCGGCGGGGAAAAAGGGCTTATCCACCTGTTGGCCATCAATGCAGAAACTCTTCACCTGATTGCCGAAGCCCTTCATGCGGATGGTAAGCAACGCATCGCGGTAGCGGAAGTTGGAGAGGCAACGGTCGCCCTTGAGCACTTTGGGGATAAAGGGGGCAAAACGGAGGCCATCCACCTCATAGTGGATGCCGAAGTAGATACCGGGCACAACAGCCAGATTGGCAGCTACACTCCAGAGCTGACGGGCAGAGTTAATCTGTGTGCCTCCGTAGTCACCGTTCCAGATGACGTAGTTCTCCTGATTGGAGAGCCAAAGGGTGGCACCGCGGTAGATGCTGGCGATGGAGTGCATCAGCCCCTCTTCGTTGCCCGCCTTGGCATTGGCACGCATCCAGTATCCCTGGACAAAGGGCCACGTGGCATCGTTGTGATAAGGGGGCTGGTCACCCAGATTGGGATAGAGACAGGGGGTACCGTAGGGTTCGTTGACCACAGAGGCGGAGACGCGACGGGCACGTACCTCATCAGCCACATCAAAGAGGATGGCGAAGGCCTCACCCAAAGTCTCACTTTGGGGATGGAGGGTCAGGTGACGACGGCCATAGAGGTAAATGGCGTAGTACCCCTTATCCTCAAGCCAGAAATTGCGGTTGATACCATCGGCCAGATCGGCTGCCCATTGGGCATACTTGGCTGCCTCTCGGGGCTGACCCTGCAGACGGCAGATCTCCGAAAGAATACGGAGCGATTGATAGTGAACCAATGAGGTACCGAGCGTCTCGCTCTGATAGATATCGTTGGGCTGCATCCAAAGGGGGTACTCCTGCTCACGCCAGTCGAGGTAGGAGGTCTCTCCACGCATCAACTGAGTGACCGGATCGTAAGCTACCACACGATCATCCTCTATGGTATTGCGTATCACGGGGTAGATACGGTCGAGCCACGCCTTCTCACCGGTCACCTTATAGAGTTCCCAAGCTGCCAACACCCAAGTGGTGCGATCGGTAGAACAGGGCCATGCACCCCCTGTACCGGTATCCTGGATAATGCGGTTGTTGGCATTGATCTTGGCTGCCAGCGAACGTTTGCTGACATCAGGATGGAGCTGAGCCAAAGCGTGGAGGATACTGTAGCTCACGTCACGCGTCCATACGCCTCCCCAGAAAATTCCGGTGCGGAAGGTGGAATCGGGTTCAATGGCCTCTAAACTCTCCTGCAGGGAGAGGTTGTAGTTGGCCTGCTCTACAAGAGTGGGACCGATATAGTGAGGAAGCGCGGAGATGTCGCGCGAGAGGGTCCATTGCTGACGGTTGATGGGGTCATTATCCCACCCCATAAATCCGTCACTCATCTGCCTGACATAGTTGGAGCGAATCTCTGTGGGTGAAACCACGCGGGCCTTCCACTTGCCCTGTATGATCTCATTACCCTTCCATTGGTAGGCTTTGTTTTTGTAATAGGTCTGAGCAGACAAGGTGGTTGCTGCCCCCAAAGCCATCACTGCTAAGGAAATCATCCATTTACTTTTCATAATGCTGTACTATTTAATTTTGATGCTAAATCCATCGTTCTGGTACGTTGACCAGCTTCTATCAGCCGAGCAACGAAAAAGACCAATCGTCGATCAATAATCTCACCCATCAATCACCACTCGTTGGCCTGACCAGAGGCCTTCATGCGTTCCATCTGGAGTCTCAGTTTCTCTTGGAGGGGCATTTGTGCCTTGATGTCGATGTCGCTGAATATCAACTTGGCGGCATCCAATCCCTGCACTTTATCTTTTACCGACTTCATGGTTACGCTGTTGCCGCTGGTCCATGGGGAGTAGGTAATTTTTCCGTCCGTCACAAAACCGATACGCAAGCTCTTGGCCTTAGCCTCGCGTTTACCCTCCACACACTCCATGGTCACGGTGATACGTCCTTTGGCATCCGTTGTTGCGGAGAGACGGTAACGGTTGAACTCTCCATCGCGATAGCCATATCCATCACCTGCGTCTTCATAAAGGGTTCCTTCGGCTGTTCCGTCTGCGGCAGGATTGACCAGCAGGGTGAGTGAATCGGTACGATAATCCACGGTATTCTGATAGAGATTGGCCATAGGAATGACAGATCCGGCACGCTGGCAGAGAATGGCCTGATAGTGGTCATCCTTCTCCTCCAACTGCAAGGGATCCCAATCGCCCTTCGGCAGAGCGGCCTCCTTGGCCCAGCGGGGGATGACGTACAGGTCATTACCCAACATGAAAGCTTGCTGCTCAGCACGGAGGTTGAGGTCTTTCAGGTCGGCCCAGAAGGCGGGACGCATCACGGGCTGACCATCGGTAGCGGCCTCCTCAAAGAGGGTATATACATAAGGAAGGAGACGATAACGACGCTCCACGGCTGTACGATAGACATCCTCGACCTTGGTGCCGAAGCACCAGGGCTCCTGCTGGATAGTACCCTTGGCCGCATGGTTGCGCACAAAGGGGAAATAGACATCCGTAGCTACCCAATGGGCCAACAGTTCCGCATCGGTGTCAGCCCCGAATCCACCAAGGTCAGGACCGTTGAAGGGTTGTCCGGAGAGACTGAGGTTAAGGGTCATGGGGATGCTCAGCTGGAGATGGTCCCAGCAGGCCATGTTGTCGCCCGTCCAGGTAGCAGCGTAACGCTGTCCGCCGAGGAAATTGGAGCGGGAGAGCACGAAGGGACGCTTGGATGGATTGGCCAACAGGATGCCTTCACGGGAAGCCTTGACCATGTAGTATCCATATACGTTATGATAGCGCAGGTGACTGCCCGCAGGAATACCGTCGCCTCCGCGATGGAGATTGGTGGCGGGCATGCTGCCATCCACTCCCTCAAAGACAGAGGGTTCGTTCATGTCATTCCATACACCGTCGATTCCCGTAGCCATGTAGTTCTGATAGAGGGTAGCCCACCAAAGACGCACTTCGGGACGGGTAAAGTCGGGGAAGTGGCAGTTGCCCGGCCATACGCGACCTACAAAATTATTGCCCTCCTTGTCTTTCACCCAATAGTCTCCTGCAGTACCTTGGTCGCAGACAAAATAACCGGATTCAGCCTTCACACCGGGATCAATCATATAGACCGCCTTGAACTGGAGGTTGTGCAGATAGTCATTGAGTCCTTTCGGGTCGGGGAACTGCTTGGGATCAAAAGTGAAGACCTTAAACTGGTCCATGTAGTCGATATCCATCCAGATGACATCGGTAGGAATGCGACGCAGACGCAGCGAATCGGCAATCTCCTTGACACGGCTGTCGGGATTGTAGCTGTAGCGGCATTGGTGATGTCCGAGCGTCCAAAGGGGAGGAAGCTCCATGGTACCGGTCAGACGACCCAACTCACGCATGACCGCAGCCGGGCTCTCAGCCTCGATGATAACCACGCGGAAAGCAGGACCCTCACTCTTGAAACAGATGGACGTGTCATCCGTACGAAGGCTTCCGCGCCAAGTATTGTCAGCCATCACACCGAAGGCTGAGCCATCCCTTCTTACACCAAGCACCCAAGGGTGACTCTGGTAGTTGCGACGTCCGTTTTCACTAAGGTATCCGTAGTTGTCCTTGTTCCAGAATCGCACCTCCTCACCGTTGCGGCGAAGGGGTCCGCACACCTCTCCGGTACCATACAGATCAACCCCCTCTTCCAAGGCGATAGTGGCAACCGACTGGTTATCCTCCGTGCTGAAGGCAGGACGCATCTTCCACTCAGCAGTAAGGCTGCCTTGCGGGGTGGGTTCATTGACGAAGATAGGAGATGGCTGATGCTGGGTAGCATCGTACTGTGCCGGATAGAACATGGCCGTACGCCGACCAATCATGTAGGATTGCTGGGCAAATCCCGACGTAATAAAGAGTGAGCACAGCGCAAAGGAGAGAACCGGTTTGCGCATTTCGCGGAGCAGAGCCTTTGCCCGAGCGAGATTCAAGGATTTCTTGTTATTCATATCATTATAGTTTCATGGTTTCTATTAAGGCGGAACACTGTTTGGCGTATCCACCTGCAAATTTAGCCATAAAAACTATAGCAAAACACATAAGGGGCATTTTGGGAGTATCAAGGAGAATCTATCTCACTTATTATAAGCATATTAATCATTTTTTAAAAGCGTAAATCGGGAGTATCATAGGAGGGATTTCAGCCTATTTGGAGAGCCTCGAACTACTTCAGTTGTTTGATTTGCTCTTCAAAATCATTGCGTTCACAGAGGGCCTTGCTACGCAGACGTGCACGACAGTTATACACGGTCTTGACGCTACAATGGAGAAAGGAGGCAATGGTGGCA
This sequence comes from uncultured Mediterranea sp., assembly GCA_946056155.1. Lineage (GTDB taxonomy): Bacteria > Bacteroidota > Bacteroidia > Bacteroidales > Bacteroidaceae > Bacteroides. The sequence goes on from CAMGIP010000017.1 coordinate 21,955, forward strand.
CTGTCCGTAATGCCCAAACGTATCAAGGCAAAAACGCGAAGATCGGTATTCAACCGAGGCTGATCACCATGGGGCAGAATCCGGGCATCGGGCTGAAGAAGCGCATTCAATTGCTCCACGAAACAGGGGAACAGTTGAAGGAACGTGTGGTCGAAATGGTTGTAAAAGTTATCCAATTCCTGCTTCTCCACCTCCGTATCACGCAACAACGAAAGCAGTTCGGCCACTTTTTTGCCCTGCGCCACCCCAAGCAGCCCTTTCCGATAGGCCATGATTTTATCGATGAAAGCGGAACATTCGGTCATATATTGGGTGATGTAGGCCTCCTTGATTCGGTTGGATTCACGCAACTGTAGGTTGGCCTCCTGCTCCTGATCCAATACCTCATTCAGTTTGCGGTTATTCTCTTCCAGCAGTTTCCTCTTCTCCCAAAGCTTCCTACGACTTTGCCGCAGACGGACGGTGACGTAGTACACATAGACAAGCAGCACTACAAGCACCGCAGAGAGGAGGACAAAAGCCAAAAGACGCAGACGGAGGTCACGACTTTGGGCATCAATTTTCTGCTGATAAGCATCCAAGATGACTGGAAATTCGGGCGAACATTGCAACATGCGAAGGGGCACTTCACTGGCGTTGGCATCCTGAACGCAGCGGTGCAGGTAGTGGTAAGCACGTGACAAGTCGCGTTGCTGAAAGAGCCGTAAGGCCAGGTCGCGCAGGGAGACATACTCGCGCACCCCTTCCGTCAGATCGTGCAATGCTGATACCGCAAGGTAATACTCCGCCGAATCGGGCCGATGGGCTTGGCTATAGAGATAAGAGGCGGTGTAAGAGAGATGACGGATGTGGGGATGGCTGACCGGTAATGTGTCCAACACACTGCGTATCAACCCTACCGCTTCCGGCAGTTGCACGCTATCTACCGACATCAGGAGACAACGCTGATGCACGCGCCATACGGGATCGTGCTCTACCATCAGCAACGAATCGCGATAGCACCGCGACTGAAGATAGTAGCGCATCTGCTCCTTCTCCGAGGTGACATACTGCCCTTTCCATCCATACAGTTCAACGGCCGCTTCGTAGTAGTCGCGCAGGTTATCGGCCAGCACCTTGCCATACTGCGCAAGCAGAAGCTGCTCGGCTTGGTCGTATTGTCCACGCTGAATCAGGGCGCGTACCTTGGCCAATGTGGCCTGCTGTTGCCGCTGAGGATCACCCATCTTCTGGGCCAGCTCTGTGCAGATTTGTGCATAGCGGACCACCTCACGCGTGTTGAATCCAATGTTGGCCCGCAACAGTTTCAGCGCGTAGAGGAAACTCGCACTATCGCTGGCAGCCACCTCGTTGAGCTTTCGAGATAGGGAATCTATCCTCTGCTGACGGCGGAGGATATAGGGTGCTGTATCGGTCACAATGCCATCGAGCACAGCAATCAGTTCCTGTGTGCTCAACCGTTTCCAAGAAGCAAGGGCCCTCCCCGCCTCACTTTCCTGAGAGAAAGGAGAAGGGGTCAGGGCCCGTATGGGTTGCCATCCTGCGCTACAAAGCATAAAGCAGGTGCATAGTATCTGTACAAGGTGTTGTTTCATGGGTCATTCAAAGGGAAGTACCTGGATTTAAGGGGAAATACCGGATTCCCTAAGGAATCAGCGGTATTCATGGTGAAAATATGGACTCGGGATGAGTGTATCAGGCCTTGCGGATGTAATCCACAATCCAAGCACCCACCTCCTTGGTACCATATTTTTCTCCGCCCTCTACCTGGATTTCAGGCGTACGTACATTGGCATCCAATGAGGCATCCACAGCCTTGCGTACCAATGCGCCCTCTTCCTTGAGGTCGAAATACTCAAACAGCATAGCCACAGAGAGAATCTGAGCCAGCGGGTTGGCAATGTTGAGTCCCTTTGCCTGGGGCCAAGAACCGTGGATAGGCTCAAAAACGGGTGTACTTTCACCGGTAGAGGCAGAGGGCAACAGGCCCATAGAGCCGCTGATGCAAGAGCCCTCATCGGTAAGGATATCGCCGAAGGTGTTCTCCGTAACCATCACATCGAAGAAGGTAGGCTCCTGAATCATGCGCATAGCGGCATTATCCACATACATATAGTCCGTCTTCACCTCGGGATATTGGGGAGCCATTTCCTGTGCAATCTGGCGCCACAGACGACTTGAAGCCAACACATTAGCCTTATCTACAACAGTCAGGTGCTTGTTGCGCTTCATAGCATATTCAAAACCGACCTTGAGGATACGCTCAATCTCCGGACGGGTGTACATGTTGGTGTCATAGGCCTTCTCGTTGTCCTGATACTTTTCTCCGAAATACATACCTCCTGTCAGCTCGCGGATGCAGAGGAAGTCGGCTCCTTCCACCAGTTCAGCACGAAGGGGGGACTTGTGAAGCAGGCACTTGAAGGTCTGCACGGGACGGATATTGGCAAAGAGGCCCAATTTCTTACGCATGGCCAGCAAACCCTGCTCGGGACGCACCTTGGCAGTGGGGTTGTTGTCAAACTTAGGATCACCTACAGCAGAGAAGAGCACAGCATCTGCCCGTTTGCAAGCCTCAAAGGTTGCTTCAGGGAAGGGGTCACCCACCTCGTCTATGGCGTGGGCACCACAAATGGCATATTCGTAGTTTACCTGGTGTCCAAACTTCTCACATACGGCGGTCATTACATCTACACCTACGGCAGATATTTCGGGGCCGATACCGTCACCGGCCAGTACTGCAATTTTAAAGTCCATGGTTGTTATACCTTATTATATATACTTTACTTGTTTATCAAATGAGAGCTATGCCTCGTAGAACTCCTCAATCATATTGAGCAACTTGATGGTTGCCTTCATGGCAGCTTCGGTTTGGTCGGCATCCAAAGCGTGTGTACGGTAGGTTTTCCCTTCGAAGGTCCACTCAATGGTGGTCTGCACCAACGCATCTGTACGTCCTCCAGGAGGAATGGAGACATTATAGTTGGAGAGCCAGGGAAACTTACGACCCAGTTTATCACGGTAGATGTGACGGATAGCCCGGACAAAAGCATCGTACTGACCATCGCCCGCCGCATTCTCCTCATACACCTGTCCGTTGACCTCCAAGCGCACACAAGCCATAGGTTTCAACCCGAAGGCTGTACTCACCATATAGCTCTGCAACTTCACCTTCTCATCAATGGTGGTGTGCTTGAGTACATCGCTCACAATATAGGGAAGGTCATCCTGCGTGACCAATTCCTTCTTGTCGCCCAGTTCGATGATGCGTTCGGTCACCTTCTTCATGGCCTCTTCGCTCAACTCCAGTCCCAGTTCTTCCAGGTTCTTCCGTATATTGGCCTTTCCACTTGCTTTACCCAAAGCATACTCGCGCTTGCGACCAAACCGCTCAGGCAGGAGATCATTACAATAGAGGTTGTTCTTGTTGTCGCCATCAGCATGCACTCCGGCCACTTGGGTAAAGACGCTGCTTCCCACAATCGGCTTGTTGGGCGGAATGGCAATGCCGCTGTAACTCTCTACCAGATGGCTCACCTCATTGAGTTTCTCCTCATTGATGTGGGTAATGGCATTGAAATGGTCCTTCAGGATAGCCTGTACACTGGCCAATGGGGCATTACCTGCCCGCTCGCCCAGCCCATTGATGGCTGTATGCAATCCTTTACAGCCGCTGAGCACAGCAGCCAGCACATTGCTCACCGCCAGATCGTAATCATTATGGGCATGGAAATCAAAATGCAGATGGGGATAGCGTTTCACCATCTTGCGCATGAAGCTGATAACCTGAAGCGGATTAAGCACACCAAGGGTATCGGGCAACATGAATCGCTTGATACCTATACCTAAGAGACCGTCCATGAGTGCAAACACATACTCGGGAGAGTCTTTCATTCCGTTGCTCCAGTCCTCCAAATAGACATTCACCTCCATTCCCATCTCCTGAGCCATAGCCACATTGGCACGAACATCCATCAGATGCTGCTCGGGACTCTTCTTGAGCTGCTGGGTACAGTGGCGATATGATCCCTTAGTCAACAGATTGATTACCCGGCCACCGGCATCATGAATCCAACGGAGCGACTTTCCGTCATCAACAAAGCCCAACACCTCCACACGGTCGAGGCAACCCTGACGACTGGCCCATTTGCAGATACTGCTCACTGCTTCTAACTCCCCTTCCGATACCCGGGCAGAGGCCACCTCTACCCGATCCACCTTAAGCTCCTCAAGCAGCAGACGGGCTATCATCAGTTTCTCATGCGGCACAAACGACACTCCACTGGTCTGCTCACCATCGCGCAGCGTGGTGTCCATGATTTCTATTTGTGGTCTGTCGTTGTTCATCACCTCAGCTGTTACTTTATCCACGTGCTTTCTGTTCGTAAGCCTCAATACGGGCCTTGTTTTCTACCAAGAAATCGATATCATCCAGTCCGTTCATCAGACAATGCTTCTTATAGGCATTGATTTCGAAGTGCTCGCTACGGCCTGTAGCCTTGTTGGTCACGGTCTGGGCCGGCAGATTCACTTCCACCTCCATCTTGGGATCAGCCTGTATGCTGGCGAACAGTTCCTGGAGGAACTGCTCACTCACCACTACAGGAAGCACAAAGTTGTTCAACTCATTGTTCTTGTGGATATCCGCGAAGAAACTGCTGATCACCACACGAAAGCCATATCCTGCAATGGCCCAGGCAGCATGCTCACGGCTGGATCCGGATCCAAAGTTTTTTCCGGCTACCAAAATCTGTCCACCATAGGTGGGATTGTTCAATACAAAGTCAGGATTGAGCGTACCGTCCGGACGATACCGCCAATCGCGGAAAAGGTTGTCTCCGAAAAACTTCTCCTCGCGGGTAGTAGCTTTCAGAAAGCGTGCGGGGATAATCTGGTCTGTATCCACATTCTCCAAAGGAAGGGGAACACAGGTACTGGTTATGATGTCAAATTTCTGTTTCATATTCTTTCAATTTTTGCATTTAGGAGTTAGAGCAACGTACGGGGGTCGGTGATGACACCTGTTACAGCAGCGGCGGCAGCAGTCAGCGGACTGGCCAACAGGGTGCGCGAACCAGGTCCTTGACGTCCTTCAAAGTTACGGTTGCTGGTAGATACGGCATACTTACCGGCGGGCACCTTGTCGTCGTTCATGGCCAGACAAGCCGAACAACCAGGCTGACGAATCTCGAAGCCTGCCTCGGCAAGCACCTTATCCAGCCCCTCCTGACGAATCTGCTCATCAACCATCCATGATCCGGGCACCAGCCAAGCCACCACATGGTCGGCCTTCTTACGTCCTTTAACAACCGATGCAAAGGCACGGAAGTCTTCAATACGTCCGTTGGTGCAAGCACCAAGGAAAACATAGTCAATCGACTTGCCCAACAGCTGTTCACCTGGTTCAAATCCCATATACCCCAACGACTTGCCAAAGGATGCCTTGGCGGCCTCTCCCATACCTTCTGTGGTAGGAATAGCCTGAGTGATACCCATGCCCATACCGGGATTGGTTCCGTAGGTAATCATCGGTTCGATATCAGCAGCATCGTAGCGTATCTCCTTATCAAAGACAGCATCCTCATCGCTCTTGAGTGTCTTCCAATAGGCCAACGCCTTCTCCCACTCTTCACCCTTGGGTGCATATTCACGGCCCTTGATGTAGGCAAATGTCGTTTCATCCGGAGCCACCATACCTCCACGGGCACCCATCTCAATAGAGAGGTTGCAGAGGGTGAGACGTCCCTCCATCGTGAGACTGCGTACGGCCTCGCCGGCATACTCCACAAAATATCCCGTAGCACCGCTGGTGGTCATCTTAGACATCATGTAGAGGGCTACATCCTTGGCGGTCACTCCTTTGCCTAACTGACCATCGATGGTGATGCGCATGGTCTTGGGCCGGGCCTGCAGGATACATTGCGAAGCCATCACCATCTCCACCTCACTGGTACCGATACCGAAAGCCACAGCTCCCATAGCTCCGTGAGTGGAGGTGTGCGAGTCACCGCATACGATGGTCATGCCAGGCAACGTCAATCCGCGCTCCGGACCTACGACGTGGATAATGCCGTTCTTTTTGTTCATCATACCGAAATGGGTCAATCCAAACTCCTCGGCATTGCGGGCCAACGTATCCACCTGTGTCTTGCTCACCGGGTCTTCGATGGGCTTGTCCTGGTCGTGAGTAGGCGTGTTGTGGTCCGGCATACAGTAGATCTTCTCTGGGCGAAAGCACTTCAAGCCACGACTGCGCATACCTTCAAAAGCCTGCGGACTGGTCACCTCATGGCAATAGAGTCTGTCGATATAGAGTTGAGTGGGACCATCTTCCACCTGCTGCACTACGTGGGCATCCCAAATCTTATCAAAAAGAGTGTTCATAAATTGCGTGTCAAATTAATTGTTATAACTCATTACATCTTAAACTTGTTGATACAGTCGATATAGGCCTCTACAGAAGCAGCAATGATATCGGTATTGGCTCCGAAACCATAATAGACATGTCCGTCATACTCTACCTGCATGTGTACCTTACCCATGTCGTCACTACCCTTGCTGATGGCCTGTATGGTAAACTCCTTCAGAGTCATCTGGCGGTTGATAATCTTCTTCAGTGCCTTGATGGCAGCGTCCACAGGACCATTACCGCTGGCACATGCCTCAAATTTCTCGCCTGAGATACTCAGTCCAAGGCTTGCCACAGACTTCACGCCAACACCACTGGTCACCTGCAGATAATCCAGTTTGATGCGGTGATTCTGCGTACGGTCAGCCCCTGCCAACACCAGGATATCGTCATCGTTGATATCTTTCTTCTTGTCGGCCAGCTTGAGGAAATCCTCATATACCTTATCCAGTTTTTCCTGATCGAGCTGAACCCCGAGCGCATGCAGACGGCTCTTCAGGGCAGCACGTCCGCTACGGGCCGTCAGTACGATGGAGTTGTCGTCTATACCCACATCGTGCGGGTCAATAATCTCGTAGGTCTGCACATTCTTCAGCACACCATCCTGGTGAATACCAGAGGAATGAGCAAACGCATTACGTCCCACAATGGCCTTATTGGGTTGCACCGGCATGTTCATCAAGCTGGATACCATACGGCTGGTAGGATAAATTTTCTGCGTATTGATGTTGGTCTCGATATCGATGTCTTTGTGACACTTGATAATCATGGCCACCTCTTCGAGTGAGGTATTTCCAGCTCTCTCGCCGATACCGTTGATGGTCACCTCCACCTGACGTGCCCCGTTGAGGACACCCGCCATGGTGTTGGCCGTAGCCATGCCCAAGTCATTATGGCAATGGGTAGAGATAATGGCATTATGAATACCATCCACATGCTCCATCAGGTACTTGATCTTAGCACCGTACTCCGAAGGCAAACAATATCCCGTTGTATCGGGAATATTCACCACGGTAGCACCCGCCTTGATGACAGCCTCAATCACACGAGCCAGGTACTCGTTGTCGGTACGGCCAGCGTCTTCAGCATAGAATTCCACATCATCCACATAGCGACGTGCATACTTTACAGCCGCTACCGCACGCTCGATAATCTCCTCCCGCGTAGAGTTGAATTTATAACGGATATGAGAATCCGACGTACCGATACCCGTATGGATGCGTTTATGTTTGGCATATTTCAACGCGTCAGCAGCCACATCGATATCCTTCTGTACCGCACGAGTCAAGGCACAGATGGTGGGCCAGGTGACCGCCTTGGAAATTTCAATCACCGAATTGAAGTCACCCGGACTCGAAATGGGGAATCCGGCTTCAATCACATCCACACCAAGAAGTTCCAGTTGCTTGGCTACCTGAATCTTCTCAACAGTATTCAACTGGCAACCGGGCACCTGTTCTCCATCTCTCAATGTGGTGTCGAAGATAAATAACTTGTCACTCATAGTTATGTCATTTTTAATTAGTTATACATAGCAAAAAAAGCCTTTCACACACAGAAGTGAGAAAGGCTTCAAACAATATCTTATCATCCATATCGTTACGCACAACACTCACTTCCACTAAATTTCGTTAGTAGAATAATAATGCCGCACAGCAAAATATGGATAAAAATCGCATTCATCAGTTCTTGAGTTGGTTTCAAATAATATCGTTTGTTTCAAAAACGGTGCAAAGTTACACATTCTATCTTTGTATGCAAACAAAATCACACTTTTTTATCACGAAACATATCATTTCATAAGTATCCTCAGAAGTTAACTAAGAATATATAAGCAAAAGGGACACCTCCTGACTGGAGATGCCCTCTGTTTATGATGGTTTCAGCACTGAAGTAGATTATTTCTGGCAAGCGCTTTCACACTTCTTCTCGCCTTCGCACTTCTTCTCGCAAGCGCTCTCACACTTCTTTTCGCCTTCGCACTTCTTTTCGCAAGCGCCCTCGCACTTCTGCTCGCAGTTACCTTCACACTTGCCTTCGCACTTCTTTTCACAGTTGCCCTCGCCCTTGCAGCAAGCCTTTTCACACTGTTCTACTGCATTTTCCTCCGTAGTGGCAGCCTTCTTGTTACCGCAAGAACAGATAGCCAATGCAAACATTGCTGCAAAAGCAGCCATAAACATCTTAGTCTTCATACGTTCTTATACTTTAATTAATGATTTGTTTGATTCCAGCCGCAAAGATAAGCATTTTCACAACATACTGCGCAAGACGACCCATATTTCTGCACATTTAGCAGTAAGAAAGCTCCCTTAAGTTTCGCAAGGAGGTAGGGGCATAAAAAAAGAGCCTCACCACGTATTGTGATGAAGCTCTCAAGGGAAAACGGCGACTACCTACTCTCCCACTGTTACGCAGTACCATCGGCGTGACC
>CAMGIP010000018.1 GCA_946056155.1 uncultured Mediterranea sp.
GAAAGAGAAAAAACAAGCACGGTTTCCGTGAGAGAATGGCTACCGCCAACGGTCGTAGAGTATTGGCTGCACGTCGCGCCAAGGGCAGAAAGAAACTCACTGTTTCTGACGAATACAACGGCGTGAAGGCATAAGCTTTCTCGTAGTATAATAAGGTATAGGCCATAAGGCATCCGTAGAGGGGAGTGCTTTATGGCTTTTTTTGTTCCCTCTTCATTGGCCCATCCCTTTTGTGGAGCTTCTGTTTTCCGATGGTCTTTATTGGGTATGGTTCGCATTTCTTTCAGATTTTTTCCTTTACTTTTTTGTAGATAATGAATTATCTGTTAATTTTGCGCTCAAACTTTAAAATGTAAGTTATGAAAAACAGATGGTCTGTGTGCGCATGTTGGTTGTTCCTCTCCCTGTTGCTTGCGGGATGTGCAAAGCATAAGAGATTGTATGTCATTGGAGTGTCGCAATGCAGTCAGGATGAATGGCGCGAGAAACAGAACGAAGAGATGCAGAGAGAGGCTTCCCTGATGGGCAACCTCTTGCTGGAGATGCGCTCTGTGCGCGATGACAGTCATCAGCAGGTCAGAGATATTGATTATTTCATTTCCAAGAAGGTGGACCTGTTGGTCGTCAGTCCCAACGAAGCACATGCCGTGACGCCTGCCGTGGAACGGGCCTATAAGGCCGGTATTCCCGTGGTGGTGATAGACCGGAAGATAGAGGGTAGTGCCTACCATGCCTTTGTCGGGGCCGACAATGTGCAGATTGGTCATGCTATGGGCCACTATGTGCGATCGCTCAAGCAGCGGCCGTTGCGTATCTTCGAAATAGGTGGTCTGGCTGGCTCCACTCCAGCTATGGAGCGTACCGAGGGGTTGCACCATGTCATCGATAGTCTGTCGGGGGTGACTTTGGTGGGACGTATCGATGCCTCCTGGCGATTGGAGGAGGCCGAAACCAAAATGGACAGTGTTTTTGCTCAACATGACGATATCGATCTGGTTGTGTCACAAAATGACCGCATGGCCTTCGGTGCCCGTAGGGCAGCGATTAAGCGGAATCGTATGCCTCGCTTAGGTTTTATCGGAGTGGATGCACTCACCGCTCAGGGCCTGGGGGTGGATGCCGTGATGAAAGGAGAACTCAATGCCTCCTTCATCTATCCTACTGGTGGGGATAAGGTCATCCAGACCGCCCTGCAGATCCTGCAAGGCAAACCCTATCCGCGCGAAACGATACTTTTTTCTGCTCAGGTAGATAGCACCAATGCCCGTATCATGAAGATGCAAGGGCAGATGCTGAGCGAGCAGACCGCCACGGTGAACCGATTGGTGAAGAAACTGGATGTCTTCTTGGAACGATACAACACCCAGACACTATTGCTTTGGGCAGTGATGGTGATTCTTTTGCTCCTTGTCGTTGTCTGTCTCTTTGTCATCAATGCCTATCGGAACAAGGTACGCATCAATGGTTTGCTCAAGCAGACCACTCGCGAGAAGCTGGCCTTCTTCACCAATGTGAGCCACGATTTCCGTACACCACTCACCCTGATAGCCGACCCTGTGAATCAGCTCATGACCGATGCTACACTGGATGAGAAGCAGCGTTACCTCCTAGGTACGGTGCAGCGCAACGTTACCGTGCTGCTCCGTCTCATCAACCAAGTGCTGGACTTCCGCAAGTGGGAGAGTGGCAAGCTGGCCATGCGCATCCATGAGTTTGACCTGGCCGAAGGAATCCGCGAGTGGAGTGAGGTGTTCAAGGTGTTGGCCAATCGCCGACACATCCATTTTGAGGTGGAGTGCGGTACTGGTGAGGTGAGAATGATAGCCGACCGGGAGAAGATGGAACGTATTCTCTACAACCTGCTCTCCAATGCCTTCAAGTTCACGCCCGATGGCGGTACGGTGAGGGTAAATCTCTCCGCTAAGGGAGAGGAAATAGCACTTTCGGTGAGCGATACCGGCATGGGTATGCCGGCTACTCATGTCTCCCATATCTTCGAAAATTTCTACCAGGTGGGTGTCCACCACTCCGGTTCGGGCATCGGTCTGGCCTTGGTCAAGGCCTTTGTAGAGATGCACCATGGCAAGATTCAGGTGGAGAGCCATGAGGATGAGGGAACGATCTTTACCATTCGGATGCCCCTGCGGCAGGCGGGTACCTTGGATGAGGCTGTCCAGCAGAACGTGGCGTTGGAGGTGATGAAACAGGGTGCTTTGGCGGAGGCCTCCTCGGCCGGCCGTGCCGATAGTGCCGGGGAGCAGGAGGCAGAGAGCGACAAGCCGCTTGTGCAGGTGATTGACGACAACGGTGAAGTGCGTAGCTATATTCGCTATCTCCTTCAAGAGGAGTATCGCATACAGGAGGCCGCAGATGGTCGCGAAGGATTGGAGATGGCTGTGGCTTCTGTGCCAGATGCCATTATCTGCGATGTCATGATGCCCGTGATGGATGGTATGGAGTGCTGCCGTCGCCTGAAGGAGGATGTGCGCACCAGCCACATTCCCGTAATGATGCTTACGGCTTATGCTCAAGATGAGCAGAAAATTGAGGGGTATAACTGTGGAGCCGACTCCTATATCGCCAAACCCTTCAGCGCCCCGCTGCTCAAGTCTCGTCTCCACAATCTGCTCGAGGGACGTCGCAAACTCCAGCAGCTCTATGCTTCCATGTTTACATTGCCCCCAGCTGAAGATAGTTCCGATCCAACTTCTGAGAGTCTGGCTTCAACAGCTGAGGCTCCATCTCCAGCAGCTGAAACTTCGTCTCCAACAGCGGGAGTTGCTCTTTCCGCATCAGCAGTTCTTTCCTCAGCAGACAGCTCTTCAGAGGCCGCTGCTCAGGTTTCGTCTGGGCAGATTGATCACCCGTCTCCTGTAGGAGAACGCTTGACCTCCTCTTCTTCGCCTCTCTCTTCCGAGGGAACCACCGCCCAAGACCCGTCAGAACAAACGGGTGAGCAACTGTCTGCGGTCGAGTCATTGACCCTGCGCGACCGGGAGTTCCTTTCTCGCTTCCGTCAGTTGGTCGATGAGCATCTCTCAGACAGCAACCTCAATGTCGAGGTGTTAGGTAGTGAGCTGGGGCTAAGCCGCGTGCAACTCTATCGTAAGCTCAAGGCCCTGACCGGCAGTTCCCCTGTTGAACAGCTCCGCACCATCCGGCTGCATCGTGCCAAGGCGCTGCTGGCTACCTCTGGCATGAGTGTTTCTGAAGTGGCCTATGCAGTGGGCTTCTCTTCGCCCTCCTATTTCACTAAATGTTATAAGGAGGCCTTTGGAACAACTCCTACCTCTAGAAATAAGTGAGCGAATCTCGGCTAAGTCTCCTCCTCTGATGTATGGATTTAGCCGAGATTCTTTTTTTTCTTGGTCTCTCCTCTGCTAATGGTATTTTTCGTTCAAAATATATCATAAATGATACATGTAACATATGAACGGATGTATGCAACATACGTAATAGCTTGGGAATGAATGTTGCCCTACTTTTGCGATGTCTTTCCGACGACTTGGGAACGTTCCCAGTCTGGTAGAAGGAAATACTGGAGTTATCAACTTAAATAAAATGCAATGAGTAAATCTAATACCATTAGCTTAAAACAACGTTGCACTTTCTTAGTGCTTCTTTGCTGCTCGGCACTCAGTGTCCTGGCGCAGCAGATTCAAGTAAAAGGTACAGTGCTCGACAAGAAGTTGGGCGAAACCGTCATCGGAGCTTCGGTCATTGAGCTCGGTGTGGAAAACAACGGCACCATCACGGACATTGATGGTAACTTTACCCTTAGTGTCAACAAGGGTGCCACGATTCAAGTATCGTATATCGGCTATAAAACGGTGGAAGTAAAGGCCGCTCCTACGCTCCGTGTCGAGATGGAAGAGGACTCGCAAATGCTGGGCGAAGTGGTGGTGACAGGTTATATGGCTGAAAAGAAGGCCTCACTGACCGGTTCGGTTGCGGTAGTTAAGATGAAAGACGTGGCTGATGTGGCTACGGGTAACATTATGTCGAGCCTTCAGGGTCGCGTAGCCGGTATGAATATTACGACCGACGGTACTCCGGGCGGTGGCAATACAAGTACATTGCTTCGTGGTGTGACCACCATCAACAACTCCTCTCCTCTTTATGTAATTGATGGGGTGCAGACCCGTGATAATGTGGCCAGCATCCTTGCTTCGAATGATGTAGAGAGTATTCAGGTGTTGAAAGATGCTGCCAGTGCTGCCATCTATGGTGCGCAAGCTGCCAACGGTGTCATTATCATCACCACCAAGCGGGCCAAGGAGGGTGATGTGAAGGTGAACTTCGACTTCTCACTCACTGCTCAGACTTTCGCTTCGGGTTTGGACATGCTGGACGCTTACCAGTGGGGCGATGTCTATTGGCAAGCCTATAAGAATACGTTTGGTACCTATCCCAACAGTAAAGTATATGGCAATGGGGAAACGGCTCAGCTTCAGGAATACTATTATGATGAAAATGGGGTGAAGATTCGCGGTGCCAATACCGATTGGGCCAAGGAGATCTTCTCTACAGCCCTGATGCAGAACTATAACCTCTCACTCTCCAAGGGATTCAAGGATGGTAATGTAGCGCTCTCGCTCAACTATATCAGCCAGGACGGCCTTTGCCGCAACTCAGACTATGAGCGCTTCAATACCCGACTCTCCTCTAACTTCAAATTCCTCGACAACAAGGTACGCGTAGGTGAGAGCATCTCTGTCAACCACTGGTTACAGCATCTCAATCCCGGTGGTGTGGAAGAGCTGGTGATTGCACAGCATCCTGCTATCCCTGTGTATGACGAAAACGGCGGTTATGCCGGTGGTTATGTGGATATCCTCGGTGATAAGCCCAATGCTGTACGTTTAACGGATAATGAGGCCAATAACCGCCACAAGAACTGGCGTATTTTTGGTAATGCCTATATCGAGATTGAACCGGTCAAATCACTGATTCTGAAATCAACTTTCGGTCTGAACTATACCAATGGTTTTCATTCAACCTTTATCCCCAAGTGGTCTGAAGGTGCGCGTACAGTCGATACCAATGAGCTGACTGTTCGTGAGGATAACAGCTTGCAATGGGTATGGAGCAATACGGCCAATTTCATGAAGGATTTCGGTAAGCACTCAATCAATGCCCTTTTGGGTATGGAGGCCAAGAAAGAGAACGGTGAGCATGTACAGGGCTATGGCCGTGGCTTGGTTATCGAAAGCTTGGATTATCGCTACTTGGATACGGTAACTGAAGGTAAGAACGTCAGCAACAATGCCAGTACCTATGCCATGGTATCCTACTTCGGTAAGGTCAATTACGACTACGACGACCGTTACCTTATCTCAGGTACCTTACGCCGTGATGCCTCTTCACGTTTCGGCAGCGGCCACAACTCGGCTATCTTCCCCTCTGTATCTGCCGGTTGGAGACTCTCTCGCGAAAAGTTCATGGAATCTACCAATAAATGGTTGACCGACCTTAAGTTGCGTGCTTCATGGGGTATCAACGGTAACGATATGATTGATAACAACGCTACGTACAGCCTCTATTACACGGAACTGAACAATGCCTCTTACAACTTCTCGGGTGATGGCGTAACACTCGTTCCTGGTGTACAGAAGAGTCGTTCAGGTAACACCGACCTGAAGTGGGAGCAGACTGAACAGTTCAATATCGGTATCGACGCTGCCTTCTTCGACAACAGACTTGGTCTTACTCTCGATTACTTCAAGAAGAAGACCGTAGATATGTTGATTGAAAAGCCTTACATTGGTGCCATCGGTGAAGGTGGTTACAAGTGGTACAATGCTGCCAAGATGGATAACAACGGTCTGGAAGCTACCATCACCTGGCGCGATGAGGTGAAGGATTTCAAGTATGATGTATCGTTCAACATCTCTTATTATCATAACGAAATCGTAGATCTTCCTGAAATCATCAAATACACCTGGGGTGGTGGTGATGGTATCAGCAAGACCATCGTCGGACAGCCCTATGGCTCGTGGATGGCTTACAAAACCGACGGAATCTTCCGTACTCAGGAGGAGGTCTATGAATATCTGAGCAAGTACGATGTACAGGTGGGTGAACCCGGTGTAGGTCGTATCCGCTACAAAGACCTCGACGGAAACGGTATCATCAATACAGCCGACCGTGATTGGATGGGCAGTGATCAGCCTAAAGTCATTGCCGGTTTGAATCTCTCGGCTTCGTGGAAGGGATTTGACCTCAGCCTCTTCTTCAACGGTATGATTCGTGATGCATGGAACAACTCCAAGTTCTACACTGACCTCTTCCAAGGTTGGACCGGTAACCACTCCGTTCGTCTGCTCGATGCGATGAATGCCTGGACCCGTTATGAGGAGACTGGTGTTTATGACTGCGATGTACCTGCTCTGACTATGGTGGACAACAACGCCGAAACTCGCGGATCAGACTTCTTTATCGAAGATGGTTCGTATATCAAACTTAAGACTATGACACTGGGCTATACCCTGCCTGAAAAGTTGCTCAAGAAGCTTCACATCGGCAATGCCCGTCTCTACTTGCAGGCACAGAACCTCTTTACGTTGACCAACTATACCGGTGCTGACCCCGAAGGATTGGGCTATCCCTATCCCATGCCTCGCTCCTATACCTTTGGTCTCTCAGTAGGATTTTGATTAACCGAATTGTAAAAGACAGTAAACAGAACAGATATGAAAATGAAATATATACTGGCAGCTTGTACTTTAGCTGTCGCTACTACAGGATGTAACGAGAATAGCTTCCTCGACATCAAGCCACAAGGCACGCTTAATGAAAGTCTTCTTTCTTCTGCAGACGGACTGGATCTTTTGGTTACTTCGGCCTATGCTGCACTCAAAGGCCCCAATCGCGATATGATGTGGGTGCCTATGACCAACTGGACTTATGGTGAGGTGCGCTCTGACAATGCGTACAAAGGTGGTGGTGGAGTCAATGACGGTGATTTCCTCAACCTGTTGGAGACTTTTGTCATCGATGCTACATGGGGCAATGCGGACAGCAAGTGGTTTCAGCTCTACTGCTGCCTCCAGCGTGCCAATGAGGCGCTGCGTGTGATCAACGTTTGTGACGAAAACGAAGTGAAAAACCTCGCTGTCAGACGGGCAGAGATGCTGGTTATTCGTGCTCACTTCTATTTCGAACTCTGCCGTCTCTTCAAGCAGGTGCCCTATCTGGATGAAACCATTCCGCAGGAGGAGTACACAAAGATTGCCAACAACCAGTATAGCCGGGAAGAGATTCTGGATATGATTGCCCAGGATCTGCTGAAGGCTGCCGAAGCGCTGCCCGAAAAGCAGAGCGAGGTGGGTCGCGTCAATCGCTATGTAGCCTATGCTTATGCTGCGAAGGTGAAGCTCTACCAAGCATATAAACAGGATGATAAGAACCAGCCTGTTACCGTGGATAAAAACCTGATGCGTGAGGTGGCAGATCTCTGCGCCAAGTTGGATGGCAAGTATGATTTGCTGAAAGATTTCCAGCAGCTTGACCTGGTGGCTTATGAGAACGGTGCTGAATCTGTATTCGCCGTGCAGTACACGATGAACGATGGTTCAGATGGTGCCGGTGGTATCAACTGGAGCAACCTGCTCAATTCACCCAAAGGCCCTTACAACGGTGACGGTTTCTTCCTTCCGAGCCAGAACCTGATCAATGCCTATAAAACAGATGCGAATGGTCTGCCGATGTTTGACACATTCAATGAAGAAGACTATGCCGTATGGGATGGCGAGAAGCTGACCAACACAGAACCTACAGTGGATCCTCGTCTGGACTTTGTTACCGGACGCCCTGGCATCACCTGGAAGACCTATACGACCTCTCCCTGTATGGCAAGCTGGGTACGTAACAGCGGTGAATATGGCTTCAACTGCACCAAGCGGTTCTGGGTATCGCCCGAATCAACCGACATGTTTGTTGGATGGCCTTGGGGCGCTTCGCAGCTCAACTGGCAGATTATCCGTTATGCTCAGGTGCTCCTTTGGAGAGCTGAGGCTCTGGTGGAACTGGGCGATGACGCTTCACTGGAAGAGGCTCGCCAGATTATCAACCGTATCCGCAAACGTGCCCAAGAATCTCCCTGTGTGAAAGACTTCAAAGATCCTTCCAAACCGGCTGCTAATTACCTGATCGGTCTCTACCCTGCAGAAGGATGGACTCAAGCGTATGCGCGCAAGGCGGTCCGTTTCGAGACTCGTCTGGAGATGGCTATGGAGGGCGACCGCTTCTTTGACCTCGTTCGTTGGGGCGAAGCTGCTACCGTAATGAATAACTATATCAATAAGGAGCAGAACCGTCGTGTATATTATAAAGGTGCACGCTTTACCTCTGGCAAGGATGAGTATCTGCCGGTACCTGTTGCCCAGTACAACTTCTCTGAGGGTAACTATGTTCAGAACCCCGGTTATGGTAGCTTTTAAATAATCATTCATCAATTAGTCAAGACATAACATGAAATTCAATATATATATCATGGGCCTGCTCTGTCTGGCCTCCGCATCGTGCAACAACGATGAAAACCATCTCCTCTGCTACAATCAGCATGAGGTGATAGAGGGTGATATTACGCTGGCTGGTGCCGTAGGCGACGGACAGACCGACTGTTCTGCCATCATCAATGAGGCGATTGCCGCACTTCCTGCCGAAGGGGGTACGATTATTATTCCCGAAGGTGATTTCGTTTTGGACCAGCCCATCGTGGTGTCCAAGAGCAATGTTACAATCAAGGGTTTGAATCCGGGTTTCCGCAGCAATATCGATGTCAAGGACCCTGCCCTTGTAGGACCTGGCGGTGGCAGTAAACTGATCGTCCGCAATGCCGATGCGGCCATTAAGGTGGGGGCAGACAATGTCAGCAACCTCACGGTCAAGGATCTCTTGATTTCAGGAGGAACAGCGAATAACGGTGTGGGTATCGCTATTGACAAGGCTACTACCTCCACAGTCATAAAGAATGTGATTGGCATCAACCTCGTAACCGGTATCCAGACGGCCAAGGCTAAGTCGATGACTATTGCTGACTGCTGGATTTGTGAATTGAGCAACAGCATACTCGCTGAGGATGGTGAAGGTACCACGGTGGAGAATTGCCAGCTGGGTGCACAGCCTTCCGGTGTAACCTGCAAGTTTACCAATGAGAAGGAACTCACCTTCCGTAAAAACCAGGTCTATCCCGATGGTGTGAACAACCTCGTTCTGGAGAATTGCGAAAAGGCTGAGGTTTATAGCAACAACTTCAAGAGCTATTATGTGGGTATCGTTGAGGTCAGTGGTAAGCAAAACCATATCTACAACAATCTGATTTGGCTCACTGGAGCAATTGAAGGCCAGTTCCGTGGAAATAACATCAACCACGGTGTGGTGCGTGTGTCGGGTGAAGATAACC
Organism: uncultured Mediterranea sp.; assembly: GCA_946056155.1. GTDB lineage: Bacteria > Bacteroidota > Bacteroidia > Bacteroidales > Bacteroidaceae > Bacteroides. Next base: position 9,407 of record CAMGIP010000018.1, read on the forward strand.
TCTTTGAGCAGAACAATATCACTTGCGAGTGGTTTGCTGCTGCAGCTGCTCAGGCTGTGACCGTCAATGCAACTACCGGCACGGGTAACCGCTTTGTCAACTGTCTTGTCAGCGATACGCAGAGCGAGCGTGTATTCCTTGTCAACCAATACGCAGTGGTTTCTCAGTGCGTTGCTCAGAACAAGATTAAAACGCAGATGGAGGAGCCCGCTATGGGTCCTATCAGTCAGAAGGTAGGTCTGCTCATTGCTGCTGAGAGCGAAGAGGCGTTGACCGATGACGATGAGTTGGCTGCTTTGGCTTGGTTCAAGGCCAATTGCCCCAACGGAAAGGTCATCACCACCGCTACGCTCACTGCTCAGGCACTCTCTGAATGTCAGGTCGTATGGGTCGCTATAGACCGCGTGGGTATCGGTATAGGTATTGACAAGTTGCCGCTCAGCAGTGAGGCCATTGCTCTGTTGGCCGACTATTACCGTGCCGGAGGTAACTTGCTCCTCACCAACCATGCCACTCAGTTGGTTGAGGCGATGGGTCGTACATCAAAACGCTTACCGGGAATCTTCGGCGATGGCGAGGGTGGATCCGGTACAGATATCTGGTTTATCAATGCCAATATCGGTTTAGGCGTTGCGGATCGCGGTGAGGGATATGACCATCGCTCGCACGATATATTCAGCGGTCTGTGGGTAGCTCCATACAATGGCTACGAAGCTATTCCGCTGATTGGTCCAGGCCAGCGTGAAGACCACAACTGTATGTGGGACCTCAATGCATACGGATATGCCACCCTCTATCCCGAAGCCGGTAATGTCGTGAATGCCTTCCAACAGGAGAATCAGGCTGTTGTATTGGCCACGTGGGGACATGTGGTTGACTGGTGCTGTGCTGGTTTGGTTGAATTTCAGCCCACCGAGAGCTATAAAGGTTCTTGCATTGCGGTAGGTCTTGCAGCGTATGAGTGGAACCAGAATTCCGGTGCCAACGATTATCATTACAATATCAAGCGGATGACACGCAATATGCTGGTTTATTTGGCCAAATAATCCCTATAGGAGGAAATCAACAGACTATTATTAATGCTTGTTATATTCAGAAACAATATGAAACAACTCTATACTTACCTCTTGGGCACACTCTGCTTTGGACTGCTGCCTGCTTGTAGTGAGGATGATACCTATACCCACTGCGGCGAATGTGAGACACAAAAGGTAATTGACGTCACTCAGTATGGACTTCTGCCAGACGGCAATAGTGACTGTTCCGACCTCGTCAATCAACTGATTAAGGATCTGCCGGCTGAGGGTGGGGTCCTGCTCTTCCCAAGCGGTACATTCCGTCTGGACAAACCTATTCAGGTTACGCGTAACTTTGTCACCATCAAGGGTGAGAACCCCGACCTGAGCCTCTCTACCAAAGCTGCACAGGGTGGTACCGTTTTAATGATTAACAATGCGGAGGCTGCCATACACATTCCCCCTATTGCTGACACCGATGGTCGTAGAAACCGCATCAGCGGTGTGGAAATTCAGAACCTGCAGATTGTGGGGCGTGGCTCGTATGAGGGTACCGGTATCTTCGTGGAGCATGACAACGACCGCATCCACCTCTCTCACGTGACTGTTTCCAACTGTAACCTCGGTATTCGTACACAGGGTTCAGATGCGATCGTCATTACCGACTGTGACCTCTCTGACAATGCCAACGGCCTGCAGATGAACGGCGGTATTCAGAATACGGTGACCGACTGCCTGCTGGGAGCCAAAAACGGAGGTGTGGCCTGCACCTTCTCCGGTGAATCTAATCTGCTTTGCTCCAATAACAAGATGCTGCAGGGAGGTTCCGCTGCCTTGATCATGACAGGCTGTAATCGCGTCAGTGTCACTGACTGCCGTTTGGCTTCACAATATGTGGGTCTGGTGCAGTTGGGAGGCTCGAACAACCTCTTCAGCGGAAACAGCGTTCAGATGACGACAGGGGCTGAGGATCAGCTCAATGGTAAGGATGCCGAGTTCGGCGTGATTCAGGTTAAGGGCGATGCCAACCTCTTTGCAAACAATACCATCGATTGTGCTTGGAGCGTGGCGGATGCTGTGACGGTGAATGCACTGACAGGTAATGGTAACCGATTCGTCGATTGTGACATCAAGAACCAGGAGAGCCAAACCGTCTTCTACGTAACCAAATCTACAGAGATTGTCAACTGTGTGGCTGATGAGGAGAAGATTGCTTATAAGAAGGAGGCAGTCAACGAGACGCGTGCCGCCTACCTGCTGGCTGTGAATAGTCCCGAGGAGATTGTGGATGACGACGAGCGTGCCTCTTATCAATGGTTCACCAAGACTTTGGTCAATGGAGTCGTGCTGACGCCCGCTGAGGCTCTGACTACAGACCTGACCCAGTTTGAAGTGATTTGGATCCATGTAGATCGTTTGGGTATAGAGCGTGGCTGGAAAAATCTGCCCACCACTTTGATTGACGAGCAGATGTTGACCGTACTCAGAAGCTATTATAGTGAAGGTGGTAATCTGTTGCTGACTAATCATGCAACCCAGCTTATCGTTCCTCTTGGACGCACCGAACGCGCTCCCAGCATCTTCGCCAGTGGAGAAGGCGGTGACGGTGGTGATATCTGGAGCACAAACGTCAACATCGGTATGGAGCAGAACCACATGAGCCATCCTGCTTTTGCCGGATTGCCTACCTGTGATGTTTTCTCACATCCAACCATTCCTTTGATTGGCCCGGGCCGTAGAGAAGACCACAACTGTATGTGGGACCTCAATTCATACGGATTCCCCGACCTCTATCCCGATGCCAGCAATGTCGTGAATGCCTTCCAGACAGAGAATACGGCCACTGTTCTGGCTACTTGGGGACAAGTAACCGATTTCTGTTGCGCAGGTATGGTGGAATTCCATCCCACGGAAGAGTACAAAGGCTCCTGCATTGCCATTGGTTTGGCCGCTTACGAGTGGAATCAGAACACCGGTGCCAACGTTTATCAGGAGGTAATCGAAAAGTTGACAAGCAATACATTGACTTATCTTGCCTCTCCGAAGGAATAATTGTTTTTAGCTTTTAATATCGTGCCATGAGATAAAATCGTCTGATGGCCTGCTAGGCGGGCACTACTTTGGGTAGTTGCCCGCCTTTGCTGATTACGATCCTTTCAAATCGGTTACCTAATCATGCAAAGATGTTGCATATTCCACGTTCAAGGTGAGGTATGAAACATCTTTAATGAAGTTTGATACAATTCTTATACCTAGTTCTGCTTATCTAAACTATCTTTGCAGACGTAAAAATCCTAAAAACATTGAATACCATGAATCTAAAACAGAAATTCCTGGCTCTTGGATCTGGCTTATTGCTCACCGCAACGTTGTGTGTCGCACAAACTAGTCTCTCGCCTGAAAAAGTGAGATTCCTCGGCGACCGTCATGCTATGGTGCGCATAGATGCTCAGAAAAAGTATCTGCTTCTCCCAGTGGAGGAGAAGGAGGAGATGGCTCATGTACGCGTCATCAAGAATAATCAGTTAGTAAAGACATTCAACCTGCGTCTCGCGGTCGATAAGGTAGATTACTTCGTGCCCTACGAGGTGCAGGAGGGTGAACTGCTGGATATAACTATCCTGGGCAATTCGAGATCGACCGGTGCCATCAACGGTTTCACCTGCTGGAAGCGGATGAACTATGCGGATAGCTTCGATGCAAAGAACGTGGAGAAGCATCGCCCTGCCTATCACCACACCCCGGCCTATGGCTGGATGAACGATCCCAACGGTATGTTCTATCAAGATGGAGTATGGCATCTCTACTACCAGTACAATCCTTATGGATCTTATTGGGAGAACATGTCTTGGGGGCACTCTACCAGTACCGATCTGGTTCATTGGGAACACCAACCTACTGCTTTGGAGGGTGATGGATTGGGTACCATCTTCAGCGGCTCTTGCGTTATCGATAGAGAGAATACCGCTGGCTTCGGTGCCAATGCCATTGTGGCCTTCTATACCTCGGCACGCGAGCGTCAGACGCAGTCTATCGCCTACAGCTTGGATGGTGGTAAGAGCTTTACCAAGTACGAGGGCAACCCTGTAGTAGTCTCTGACGCACCCGATTTCCGCGATCCTAAGGTGTTCTGGAACGCTGAGGCTGGTTTTTGGAACATGATTCTCGCTGTAGGTCAGGAGATGCAGATTTTCTCCTCACCCAACCTCAAGGAGTGGAAGCTGGAGAGTAGCTTCGGCCGTGAGTATGGCAACCACGGTGGAGTGTGGGAGTGCCCCGACCTGATGAAGATGCCTGTAGAGGGCACCGACAAGGAGAAATGGATGCTAATCTGCAACATCAACCCCGGAGGTCCTTTCGGAGGCAGTGCTACACAGTACTTCATCGGCACGTTCGATGGTCGCACGTTTGAGTGTGAGTCGGCTCCTGAGGTGACCAAGTGGATGGATTATGGTAAGGACCACTACGCTACAGTGACCTTCAGCGATGCTCCTGAAAATCGTAAGGTAGCCTTGGCTTGGATGAGCAACTGGCAGTATGCCAATCAGGTGCCGACCAAACAGTATCGGTCGGCAAACAGCATAGCCCGTGACTTGGGCCTCTTCGAGTACAAGGGCGAGACCTACTGCAGCGTACGTCCCTCCAAGGAGATTGAGGCTGCCCGAGGTAATGTGGTCAAGCAACCCACTGAGCTGTGTGAGATTGTAGTCACTCTTCGCGGTGAAGCAGAAATCACGCTGCGCAATGCCAACGGTGAGCGGGTGGTGATGAGATACAATCCCGAAGAAGAGCTCTTCTATATGAATCGTCTGCAGAGTGGCGATGTGTCGTTCAGCGACAACTTCCCCACCATCACTGTGGCACCTACCTACGGAAAGCTCAGGGAACTTCGCATCTTCGTGGATAAGTGCAGTGTCGAAGCCTTTGATACCGATGGCAAGATGGCTATGACAAATCTGGTCTTCCCCTCTGAACCCTATAACAAACTCACCATCAAGGGTAAGGCCAAGGCTAAAATCTACGCTATTAAACAGTGACAGACAGCACAAACCTCATCCCATACATAGGAATCATTTATTCAGGTTTCGCTTGCTCTTAAACTTTGAGAACCGGTTGACGGGTAAATGTTCGGTTGACGATAACTCTTCCAACAGCATGTCGCGGGCATGCGGAACCTGAATTATTCCATTTCTTCTTTTTTATTCCATTGAATCTATAGAAAAACAAAAAAATCTCATAGGTATGAACAACAATAACAACGCTTCTCAGTTGACCAAGATGATACCGCTAATGCTCTGCTTCTTTGCTATGGGCTTCGTTGATTTGGTCGGTATCGCTTCCAACTACGTTAAGGCAGACCTTGGCCTTACCGATTCACAGGCCAACATGTTTCCCTCATTGGTCTTCTTCTGGTTCCTCATCTTCTCCGTGCCCACGGGCATGTTGATGGATCGCATTGGTCGTAAGAAGACTGTGCTCCTCTCTCTGGTGGTAACACTTTTCTCGTTGCTGCTGCCTATCTTCAACGACAGCTACACGATGATGTTGCTCTCCTTCTCACTGCTGGGTATCGGTAATGCGTTGATGCAGACTTCGCTCAACCCGTTGGTATCCACCGTGCTCCGTGGCGGCAACCTCGCCTCTACACTTACTTTCGGTCAGTTTGTCAAGGCAATTGCCTCCTTTATGGCTCCTTATATTGCCATGTGGGGTGCTATGGCTACCATCCCCACCTTCGGACTGGGTTGGCGCGTGCTTTTCCCCATCTACCTTATCATCGGTGTGATAGCCACTTTGGCCTTGTATGCTACCTCCATTGAGGAGGAACCCATCGAGGGTAAGGCTTCATCGATCTTGGATTGCGTGAAGCTGCTCTCCCGTCCTGTGGCACTGCTCTGCTTCATCGGCATCATGTGTCACGTAGGTATCGATGTAGGTACCAATACCACAGCTCCCAAACTGCTGATGGAGCGAGTAGGCATGAATCTTCACGAGGCAGCCTTTGCCACTTCGCTCTACTTCATCTTCCGTACCATTGGTTGTTTGACCGGCTCCTTCTTCCTCCGAGTGATGAGCAATCGTCTCTTCTTCATCATCAGTGTAATCATGATGGCACTCTCTATGGCCGGACTCTTTGTAGGTACCACCCGCGAGGTGCTCTACGTAGCCATTGCCTTGGTGGGATATGGTAACAGCAACATCTTCTCGCTCGTCTTTTCTCAGGCATTGCTCTCAGATAAGAGCCGTCAGAACGAAATCAGTGGTCTGATGATCATGGGTCTCTTCGGTGGTACTGTCTTCCCCTTGGCCATGGGCTTGGCTGCCGATGCTATCGGCCAGCAGGGTGCCGTAGCCGTAATGGCGGTGGGTGTAGCCTATCTGTTGCTCTTCTTCTTCAAAATGAAGAAATAAGGAGGAAAACAACGAAAGAATAAGATATAGAATATACATAAGGTATATATAAATAGAATAAGTACATATCAAGGTTAGTAGGTTAGTTTGTAAGTTTTTGAGTTTTTGAGGTTAAAGCAGATTGGTTAGAAGATATGGGTTTTCTAAGTGAATGAGCCTTTGAGTGAAGGGTACTTCCCTTTGATTTGTGGTTGGCTCTCGGGATTAGAATTGTTAGACTTGAAAAGCTCAGATGTCATAAGGTTGATTTACTTCTACACTCGGAACCTCAACGTTAGTTACCAAACACTTTAGCACCTTTAGCACCTTTAGCACCTTTGACAACTTTGAAGCCATCGGGCTTTAATTCTCAAAAACTCAAATACTTATAAATCCAACTTGCTTACTTAAACATACTTGTTAACTGGATACTTCGTTTATTTGTCAACTGAAACTAATTTGTTAATAAAAAATTAAAATATCATGAATGAAATTATAGTTGGAATGGGTGAGGCTTTGTGGGATTGCCTCCCTGAAGGGAAAAAAATTGGTGGAGCACCGGCAAACTTTGCCTATCATGTATCACAGTTTGGCTTCAACAGCCGTGTAGTGAGTGCCGTGGGTGATGACCCGCTGGGTGACGAAATCCTGGAGGTCTTTGCTGAAAAGCATCTCCACGCTGAGATAGCCCGCGTAGAGTATCCTACGGGAACCGTACAGGTTACCCTCGACCAAGTGGGTGTGCCTCAGTACGAGATTAAGGAGAATGTAGCTTGGGACAACATCCCCTTCACCGATAGCCTGCGCGATTTGGCCCTCCGTACCCGTGCTGTCTGCTTTGGTTCTTTGGCCCAGCGTAATGTAGTTAGCCGTGCCACTATCAACCGTTTCCTCGACGCCATGCCCGATACCGGCAATGAGCTGAAGATTTTCGACATCAACCTGCGTCAGAATTTCTACACTCGCGAGGTGCTCTGTGACTCGATGAGCCGCTGCAATATCCTTAAGATCAACGATGAGGAGTTGGTCACTATCAGCCGTATCTTCGGCTATCCCGGCATCGACCTGCAGGACAAATGCTGGATTCTCCTGGCCAAGTACAATCTGAAGATGCTGATTCTCACTTGCGGCACCAATGGCAGCTACGTCTTCACCCCAGGTGTAGTCAGCTTCCAGGAGACCCCGAAGGTTAAGGTAGCCGATACCGTAGGTGCCGGCGACTCCTTTACGGCCACCTTCACTGCTGCCATCCTGCGCGGACTTCCCGTGCCCGAGGCTCACAAGCTGGCTGTAGAAGTAAGTGCCTACGTCTGCACCCAAAGCGGTGCCATGCCTGTACTTCCGCAGGCCATCCTCGACCGTTTGAAGTAAAAGATGATTTCTTAGTCACTTTCTTTGCCTTTATGGCTCAGCTCAGGATTGGCATAAGCTGAACAGATACTGCTCAAAGCAGATTCCTTGCTGGTCCTGAGCTGCCCTCTATAACTACCCCCATGCTTTAGCAATGTTCGCCTCTGAACAGTCACGGTGTTGGCCTCTATACGGTCGCGTGTAAAATCAAGGGAGGGGCAGGGAAAGCATGGTAGCTGGATAGCTAAAGATAGACAAGGGAAGAGGAAAGAATATAGGGTAATGATTTTTCAGGGTGATGATGCTTGGATGCCTTTATTTAGGGTGAGGCATCAAAGAGAGCCGGGTAATCAGGGCAGGTGATTCCTTCCCGATTACCCGGCACGTTTATAGAGATCGATAAGGTTAGATTTCATTTTATGGGGTCACTCGATTCAGCGGCTGTAGGCCTGAGGCAGTATCAGTTACAATCTCATCCGAGCATCGCTTCACTGTCTATTCAGGAACTGCATCAGACGCGGCTGGCTCTCTCGCTTTGACGGGGGCAAAGGTAGGGCATTTCTGGTAAAGTGGGGATTGAAATTTGTCCGTTAAATAGGCTAAGTTTGTTCAAGACCAATTTTCTTTTTCCTCTTCACTGAATTATTTCGCGAAAATTGTCTATTTTTGCCCTGTGAATGATGATGGGTGCCGCCAAGTGCTGGACCCGATGTGAAATTTGAGTGAATAATCAGACTTATGGCGAAAAAGAACAGTTCGAAAGAGAGTATAGATAGGGAAAGGGAACAGAAAAAGGGGGCGGAGAAGGGAGGCTCCTCGGCTCCTGGCCTACTGGCCAGGATAGGAACGACTTGCAGAAACGAGACTTTTCACTTCGTGACGGGACTGCTGCTCGTAATCTTCTCCATCTATCTGCTACTGGCCTTCTCTTCGTTTTTTATCACGGGGGCTGCCGACCAGAGCGTGTTGGACAATGCCACTTCTGCCGAGCTGGCCTCGGTCCACAACGGAGTGAAAAACTATACCGGGAGCCGTGGTGCTCAGATGGCCAGTTTCTTCATCAACCAATGTTTTGGAGTGGCCTCCTACTTTATCATCCTCTTCCTCACCATGGCGGGATTGAAGCTCATGAAGGTGCATAAGGTGCATCTCAAGCGGTGGTTTATCTCTTGTAGCCTGCTGCTCATCTGGTTTTCCATCTTCTTTGGCTTCGCTTTTGCCTCGCAGTATGAGGACTCGTTTGTCTATCTAGGTGGTATGCACGGCTACAACGTGAGTGCTTGGTTGGTGTCGCAGATTGGAGTTCCTGGACTCTGGCTGCTCCTGTTGGCCACTGCGCTCTGCTTCTTTATCTACCTGAGTGCACGCACCATCGACCTGTTGCGTAAGGCCTTCTCGCTGAGTTACCTTAAGCGAAAGCCCAAACCGGAGCCGACTCCGGGGGAGACGCCCGAGGAGTTCACCTCGTCCTGGACGGGCAAGCAGCCGGGTACGGATGGGGAGCATCGCAATGCAGAGGGGGAGGATGAAGACCATCGCTTTGAGGATGTGACGGATAGGGGGAAAAGGACAACTGGGGACATGGAGAATCCTGAGGAGCAGCAATCGGCTGAGCAGGGCATCTCCGATATGACGGATGAGCAGACCAAGGGGGAGACACCTCAGACTGATGAGAAGGAGAATGACGGTAGCCTTACTCTCGACCTTGGGGGAAGCTCTGCTCCGCGTCCTGCAAAGAGAAAGGATGGGGAGATTGAGGTTATCATCGAACAGGCCCGCGGCGAGGAGTATGTCCCGACCGACGAGAAGAGCGACTCTGCAGGTGGCTCTACGGAGGGTGGAGACTCTTCAGCTACAAATGGCGAACCTGCTTTTGACGTGGAGGCCGGTGGTGAAGATGAAGAGTATGGCGTGGAACTGGAACCCTACAATCCCCGTTTGGATTTGGAAAACTACCGCTTCCCCGGATTGGAGCTGATGAAGCACTACGATAATGATGTGCCTACCATCAACATGGAGGAGCAGAATGCCAACAAGGAGAAGATTATCAGTACCTTGCGTAGTTTCGGTATAGAAATCAGCAGCATCAAGGCTACGGTAGGTCCTACCGTGACGCTCTACGAAATCACTCCCGAGCAGGGTGTACGCATCTCACGTATACGTGGTCTGGAGGATGACATTGCCCTCTGCCTCAAGGCACTCGGCGTACGTATCATTGCACCTATTCCAGGTAAAGGTACCATCGGTATCGAGGTGCCCAATAAGTCGCCGCAGATAGTCTCGGGACAGAGCATCATCGGTAGCCGTAAGTTTCAGGAATCGACCTATGAGCTGCCCATTGCTCTGGGTAAGACCATTACCAATGAGGTCTTCATGGTGGATCTGGCCAAGATGCCGCATATCCTCGTGGCCGGTGCTACGGGTCAGGGTAAGTCGGTGGGACTAAACGCCATCATCACCTCGCTGCTCTACAAGAAGCATCCGGCTGAACTGAAGTTTGTGTTGGTCGATCCCAAGAAGGTGGAGTTTAGCATCTACTCTGTCATCGAGAACCATTTCTTGGCCAAGCTGCCGGATGAGGCCGAGCCAGTCATCACCGATGTCACGAAGGTGGTACAGACTCTCAACTCCATCTGCGTGGAGATGGATACCCGTTACGACTTGCTCAAGGCGGCTCATGTGCGTAATGTGAAGGAGTACAATGAGAAGTTTGTCTCCCGGAAGCTCAATCCGGCCAAGGGTCACAAGTATATGCCCTATATCGTGGTGGTGATTGATGAGTTCGGCGACCTGATTATGACTGCCGGCAAGGATGTGGAGCTACCCATTGCCCGTATAGCCCAGTTGGCCCGTGCGGTAGGCATCCACATGATTATCGCTACCCAGCGCCCCACCACCAACATCATCACAGGTACCATCAAGGCCAACTTCCCCGCCCGTATCGCTTTCCGCGTGATGCAGATGGTGGACTCACGTACCATTCTTGACCGTCCCGGTGCCAACCAGCTGATAGGTCGTGGTGATATGCTCTTCTCTCAAGGTGGAGACCCTGTACGTGTACAGTGTGCCTTCATCGATACCCCCGAAGTGGCCGATATCACCAATTTCATCGCCCGTCAACAGGGCTACACTTCCGCCTTTTATCTGCCGGAGTATGTGGATCCCAACAGCGAGGGCAACGATTTGGGTGATGTGGATATGGGCCATCTCGATCCGCTCTTTGAAGAGGCTGCCCGACTGATTGTGGTGCACCAGCAGGGCTCTACATCGCTCATACAGCGCAAGTTCTCCATCGGTTACAATCGTGCTGGCCGACTCATGGACCAGCTGGAGAAGGCAGGCATCGTAGGACCTGCACAGGGTAGTAAGCCGCGTGAGGTCTGCTGTGTGGATGAGACGGATTTGGAGATGAGGCTGAGCAACCTGATGAACTGAGGACAATCGGCCGGTTAGCTCGTCAACTCAATTGTTCATTAAATAATTATTAATTAGCCAATTATTCATTAACAAATGATAGTTCGTTTGGACGTATATATAGTAACAAGATCATATGAAGTGCAAAATGAACACCAACTATATGACAAAGGTATATAGGCTCATGTTCCGAGGAGTGGCGTCATGCGCCTGCCTCGTTCTGTTGCTGGCTCTCACCCTTTTGCCGGGGGGGACAGCTCCTGCGTATGCCTTGCCCTCTGTCCCCTTGCAACCCCATGAAGAGCTTTCGCAACCCCATGAGGAACTTCAACCCACAGAGATGCTTCAATCTACAGAAGTGCTTCAACCCAAAGAGGTGCTGCAGCGGGTGGAGCAGAAGCTCCGGGCATCAAGGGGGGTAGAGGTGAAATTTCTCATGCAAGATGCCGGAGGCAATGGCCAACAGGGTACCCTGTTCCTGCAGGGTAACAGTTTCAAATTGGTGGTGGCCGGTATGGTGACTTGGTTTGACGGCACTACCCAATGGACCCTTATGGAGGATAGCGAGGAGGTCACCATCGCCCGTCCCGCCCCGGAGGAGATGCAGGGCATCCACCCATACGCCTGGCTCTCGCTCTACAAGAAGGGATATGAACTGAGTTTTCAGTCGCAAGGCGGAAAGGCTTCGGCAAACTATGTTATTCTGATGAAAGCCAATGACCCGCGGCAGGAAGCCATATCCACCATGTTGCTCTATATCGACAAGGAGAGTTTTGCTCTCCGCAAGGTGGTGCTGACTCCCAACGGAGGAGCCGGAATGACCATCTCTGTAGAACAATACAAAGAGCAGCCGGCAAGGCCCTCCACCTTCTTCACCTTTGACCCCAAAGCCTATCCGGGCGTAGAGGTCGTGGACCTGAGATAACACATCAGGCTCCGAAAACTTGAGATACGGAAAATGACTAACTTCAAACAATAGAATATCATGGAAAGAGAAAGAGTAAAATGCCTGATCATAGGCTCCGGTCCTGCCGGTTATACAGCTGCTATCTATGCTGGACGTGCTAATCTTAACCCCGTGCTTTATGCCGGATTGCAACCCGGTGGACAGCTGACAACGACCACCGATGTAGAGAATTTCCCCGGTTACCCGCAGGGTATTGCCGGTCCCCAGTTGATGGAGGATTTGCGTATGCAGGCCGAACGCTTCGGTGCAGATATGCGCTTCGGTGTGGTGACGGCTACCGATTTTGCCCAGGCTCCTTACCAGGTGACCATCGATGATGAGAAGGTGATTGAGGCCGACACCGTGATTATTGCTACCGGAGCAGCGGCCAAATACTTGGGCTTGGACGATGAGAAAAAGTATGCCGGTATGGGTGTAAGTGCCTGTGCTACTTGTGACGGATTCTTCTACCGCAAGAAGGTGGTAGCCGTTGTAGGCGGTGGAGATACTGCTTGCGAAGAGGCTGTCTATCTGGCTGGTCTGGCCCGCAAGGTCTATCTGATTGTGCGTAAGCCCTATCTGCGTGCCTCCAAGATTATGCAGGAGCGTGTGATGAACCACGAGAAGATTGAGGTGCTCTTTGAACACAATGCGGTAGGTCTGTACGGTGAAGACGGCGTGGAGGGTGTACATCTCGTGAAGCGTCTGGGCGAGGCTGACGAGAGCCGTTACGATGTGGCCATTGACGGTTTCTTCTTGGCTATCGGTCACAAGCCCAACTCCGATGTCTTCAAGCCTTGGGTTGATACAGACGAAGTGGGCTATATCCTCACCGAGGGAGCAACGCCTCGCACCAAAACTCCCGGTGTCTTTGCTGCTGGTGACGTGGCCGATCCGCATTATCGTCAGGCCATTACTGCTGCTGCCAGCGGCTGCAAGGCTGCCATTGAAGCCGAGCGTTTCCTCTCCGAGAAGGGACTGCTCTAAGAAACTCTCTTCAAGCGCATTTTTCCGTCTCGAGCATCCAAACTTGAGATAGATGAAGATGAAAAGGACCTGTGTAGATTGCCTCACGGCAGCCACACAGGCCCTTTTACTATTTGGTAGATTTGATTATTCTTGTTATCCTATCTTGCTTATCTTCTTGAGTTTCTCCTCGTCGATAATCTTGATTTTCCTTCCATCGATGGCTATCAGCTTTTCGGTAGCGAACTGGGAGAGGGTGCGGATGGCGTTGGAGGTGGTCATGTTGGAGAGGCTGGCAAGGTCTTCTCGTGAGAGGTAGATGCTCAGCGTAGAGCCGTCCTCTTCCAATCCATAGTTCTCCTTGAGCACCAAGATGGATTCGGCCAGACGCCCGCGGATATGCTTCTGCGTGAGGCTCACCGTACGTTCGTCAGAGTTGCACTGGTCAATGGAGAGTTGTCGGATAAAGAACTGGCAGAGCTCATTGTTCTGTTTCACCAAGCTCTCTATGGCCGTCATGGGGATGAGGCAGATGATGGAAGGCTCGAAGGCAGCAGCAGCCGTCACATAGTCCTGTTTGGCAAAGTAGGCACGATATCCGAAATACTCCACCGGCTTGATCATACGGATAATCTGGCTACGGCCACCCACACCATCTTTATAGATCTTGACTTTTCCGCTAAGCAGGCACATCATGTGAGTGGGCGTCTCACCTTCGCAGTGAATCACTTCATTCTTCTTGTAGCTCTGAAGCGTAAATTGGTCAGAGAGGTACTCCCTCTGCTCTTCGGTCAAGGGAGCCCACATATCGGTAATCAGTTCCGGAATATGAATATTTGAATGATTTACTTTTGCCATATCTGTTGCACAACTCTGTTATACAGCACAAAAATAGAGAATCTTTTAGAATAATACAAATATATTACAGATATATTGCAGAAAAATCACTTAGTGAAGAGCAATTCTCTATATTTGGGCAGGGGCCAGATCTCATCATCTATCTCCATTTCGAGGTGATCGATGTGGTCTCGGATGCTTTCCAGGAAGGGACGAACGTTCTCCTCGTAGGCAAAGGCACGCTTCTGGTAACCCTCCAGTCGGTTGGCCACCTTACGTGCTTCCGTCATCTGGCGTACTAGCTGTTTGATGGCGGTGACGCGATGCGAAATCTCCCGGATCAGCTCCTTTCGGTCGGCGCTCAGCTCCTCATACTCTTCGGGAGAGAAGGTCTCGCGCAGTCCGCGCAGATTTTCCAATAGACGGTTCTGGTAGATGACAGCTGTAGGTACGATGTGGTTGATGGCCAGGTCGCCCAAGACACGGCTTTCAATCTGTACCTTCATGGTATATTTCTCCAGTTCCACCTCCAAGCGTCCCAGCAGTTCGGTCTCGTTGAAAATCTTTTCGCCGAGAAGTACCGAGCGTGCCTGGTCGTCGGTGAAGTGCATCAGTGCCTCAGGGACGTGGCAGATGTTGGTCAGTCCGCGTCGTACCGCCTCTTCGCGCCACTGCTGGGAGTAGCCGTCGCCCTCAAAGCGTATGGGGGCTGAGGCGATGATGGTTTGCTTCATCTGCTGGAATACCGCCTCCTCCTTGCTGAGGTTGCTCTCCTCCATAAGCCGTTCCACACCTACACGGAACTCGTTCAGCTGGTTGGCCATGGCGGCATTGATGGCAATCATGGCAGCTGCACAGTTAGACGACGAGCCGGCAGCGCGGAACTCGAAGCGGTTGCCCGTGAAGGCAAAGGGTGAGGTGCGGTTGCGGTCGGTAGTGTCCAGCAGAATCTCCGGAATACGTCCGATGCCCAACTGCAAGGTGGTCTTCTCATCCTCAGAGAGGTCTGTGCGGTCGGTCTGGCTGGCTATCTGGTCCAGGATGGTCGAGAGTTGCTTGCCGAGGAAGATGGAGAGAATAGCGGGAGGTGCCTCGTTGGCTCCCAGGCGGTAGCTGTTGCCGGCACTCATGATAGAGGCTCGCAGCAAGTTCTGGTTCTTATAGACCATCATCAGCACATTCACCAGGAAGGTGAGGAAGAGCAGATTGCTCTTGGGGTTCTTGCCCGGAGCAAAGAGGTTGATGCCCGTATCGGTGCAGAGCGACCAGTTGTTGTGCTTGCCGCTACCGTTCACTCCGCTGTAGGGCTTCTCGTGCAGCAGTACGGCAAAGTGGTGCTTGCGTGCGATACGTTTCATCAGGTCCATTACCAGCTGGTTGTGGTCGTTGGCCAGATTTACGTTCTCAAAGATGGGGGCCAGCTCAAACTGGTTGGGAGCCACCTCATTGTGGCGGGTCTTGACGGGAATACCCAACTTGTGGCACTCCACCTCCAGCTCCTTCATGAAGGCGGTGACGCGCGGAGGGATAGAACCGAAGTAGTGGTCCTCCAACTGCTGGTCCTTGGCCGAGGAGTGGCCCATGAGGGTACGTCCTGTCAGACAGAGGTCGGGACGGGCATTGTAGAGGGCCAGATCGACCAGGAAGTACTCCTGTTCCCATCCCAAGTTGGCATATACCCGGTTGATTTTGCGGTCGAAGAGCCGGCATACCTCCGTAGCCGCCTTATCTACAGCTGCCAGAGCCTTCAACAAGGGAGTCTTGTAGTCGAGAGCTTCTCCCGTATAGGAGATGAAGATGGTGGGAATACAGAGGGTGGTATCTACCACAAAAGCCGGAGAAGAGACATCCCAAGCCGTGTAGCCCCGTGCTTCAAAGGTGTTGCGTATGCCCCCGTTGGGGAAGCTGGAGGCATCCGGCTCCTGTTGTACCAGCAATTTGCCGGAGAATCGTTCGATGACATCACCCTCCTCGCCAAACTCGATAAAGCCATCGTGCTTCTCGGCCGTGCCGTCGGTTAGCGGTTGGAACCAGTGGGTGTAGTGGGTTACGTGTAGGGATTTGGCCCAGCTCTTCATGCCGTTGGCTACGAGATCAGCCGTGGCACGATTGATGGGAGTACCATTTTCAATGGCATCCATCACAGCTTTGTAAGCCTCCTTGGGCAGGTACTCCTGCATCTTTTTCCGGTCGAACACATGACTGCCATAGTAGTCGGTGAGTCGGTTCGAGGGTGTAGCTACGTCGAGCGGCTTTCGGTTAGCCAGCTCTTGCAGCGCAAAAAAGCGCATCTTAGACATACGTATTGAATCTTTTGTAGGTTGTTATAAGTTCGCGGTCTGTAAGTTGGTGCGCAAAATTACATCTTTATTTTCAAACTTGCTCAATTTTCCCCACAGTTTTGCTCACTTCACCGATTATATATACTTTTGCACCACCAAGTTGCCAACAGAAAGAGACAAACTCATGAATGGGTTAACTCCTCAACTGAAAGAGCCTACTTGTTGACTCTCCAACTGAAGGAATACATTCATCAACAGGAGCAAAACTCGTTAGCAGGAGAAAAAGTGTCAGCAGAAAGCGAACTTGCCAACCCATTAAGTTGTTTACTGGTTAACAGAATGAATCCTCATCACCTCCAATTATAAATTGTAAATTATTCATCGAACTAATCACTCCTGTCATGAACCAATCTCAGCCTCTCTATCGGGAGTTCTCCGATTTTCTCAAACAACTTTTCCCCTTCAAGGTGCAGAAAATCTCGCTCCATGCCGGGTTCACCTGTCCCAATCGCGACGGTACGGTAGGGTGGGGAGGATGTACCTACTGCAACAACCAGACCTTCAACCCCGACTATTGCCGCACTGAGAAGAGCATCACCCGGCAGTTGGAGGAGGGGAAAGCCTTCTTTGCCCGTAAATATCCCGGAATGAAGTATCTGGCTTATTTCCAGGCTTATACCAATACATACGGAGAGTTGGAGGAACTGAAACGGAAGTATGAGGAGGCGCTGGCCGTGGAGGATGTGGTGGGGCTGGTCATCGGTACCCGTCCCGACTGTATGCCCGATGCCCTGCTCCACTATCTCCAGAAGCTCTCGCACCACACCTTTGTGCTGGTGGAGTATGGCATTGAGAGCACTTCGGATACCACTCTTCGCCGCATCAACCGGGGACATGACTTTGCCGCTGTGCGTGATGCCGTAGAGCGTACCGCAGCCTGTGGATTGCCCGTGGGTGGCCATGTTATCCTCGGTCTGCCCGGTGAGACGGCCGAAGATGTGTTGCATCAGGTACCTCTGCTCTCCGCCCTGCCCCTTACCACGCTGAAAATGCACCAGCTACAGCTCATCCGCGGCACCCGCATGGCCGACGAGTACCAAAGGCATCCTGAAGATTTCCACCTCTTCCAGGTAGAAGAGTATGTGTCGTTGGTGGTGGAGTATCTCCGAAGGCTCCGTCCAGATATCGTGGTGGAGCGGTTTGTCTCCCAATCTCCCAAGAATCTGTTGATTGCACCCGATTGGGGACTTAAAAATTATGAATTTAACCACCTCGTTCAAAAAAGAATGAGGGAGATGGGTGCATATCAGGGGCAACTTTTTGAGATTATAAGAAAATAATTGTATTTTTGCGCTCTTGTAGAGCTCTCCCCTTGTGGGAGAATGATAAACATAAAGAGAATATGAGTCAGAAATCGTTAGTCAAAGGAAAAATTCACTATGTAGGTGTCAATGACCGCAACAAGCATCTCTTTGAGGGCATGTGGCCATTGCCGTATGGTGTCTCCTACAACTCCTATCTCATTGACGATGAGATGGTGGCGTTGGTTGATACCGTAGATGTCTGCTTCTTTGAGCAGTTTATTGGAAAGATTAAGAGTATTATCGGTGAGAAACCCATTCAATACCTGATTATCAATCATATGGAACCCGACCATAGCGGCTCCATCAGTCTCATCAAGAAGTATTATCCCGACATCGTCATCGTGGGCAACAAGCAGACCTTCGGCATGATAGAGGGATTCTACGGCGTTGTGGGCGAGCAGTATGTGGTGAAGGACGGCGATTTCCTTTCGCTCGGACACCATAAGCTCAACTTCTACCTCACTCCGATGGTGCACTGGCCGGAGACGATGATGACCTTTGACGAGACGGAGCATGTGCTCTTCTCAGGCGATGCTTTCGGATGTTTCGGCACACTTGACGGCGGATTCCTCGATACACGCATCAATCTCGACAAGTACTGGGAGGAGATGACCCGCTACTACAGCAACATTGTGGGTAAGTATGGCTCGCCTGTGCAGAAGGCGTTGCAGAAGCTGGGTGGTCTGCCCATTGAGATGATCTGCTCTACCCACGGACCGGTATGGACCGAAGAGATTGGCAAGGTGGTGGGTATCTACGACCGTCTGAGCCGCTACGAGGCTGAAGAGGGTGTGGTGATAGCTTATGGCACTATGTACGGCAACACTGAGCAGATGGCCGAGGAGATAGCTTCCGAACTCTCTGCCCAGGGCATCCGCAACGTGGTGATGCACAACGTGAGCAAGAGCAATCCCTCCTATATTCTGATGGATATCTTCAAGTATAAGGGTCTGATAGTGGGTTGCCCCACCTACAGCAATCAGATTTATCCGGAGATGGAGTCGTTGCTCTCCAAGATACTGGTACGCGAAGTGAAGGGTCGCTACTTGGGCTGGTTCGGCTCCTTCTGCTGGGCCGGTGCTGCCGTGAAGCGCATCGCAGAGTTTGCCGAGAAGAGCAAGATGGAGATTGTAGCCGACCCCGTGGAGATGAAGCAGGCTATGAAGCCGCTCACCCGTGAGCAATGCTGCGGATTGGCACGCGCCATGGCCGACCGCCTCAAGAAGGACCGCAACTGATTGAGCGCTTCATAATGTATAAGGTACGCGCGTACCTTTTATATTACGTATTGCCTGTGCACATCCTTGAGACGCGGTGGACTGCTTTGACCGCCGAACTGTTTACTTATAATACCCATTTTTAACTATATAATTTAAATAGCTATGAGATTAATTATCCAGCCGGATTATCAATCCGTATCCAAGTGGGCAGCACACTATGTAGCTGCCAAGATCAATGCCGCTAAACCTACAGAGGAAAAGCCCTTCGTATTGGGTTGCCCCACAGGCTCTTCTCCCCTGGGCATGTATCGTGAACTGATCGAACTCAACAAGAAGGGTCTGGTCTCTTTCCAAAATGTGGTAACCTTCAACATGGACGAATATGTTGGACTGCCCAAAGAGCACCCCGAAAGTTACTACTCTTTCATGTGGAACAACTTCTTCAGCCACATCGACATCAAACCCGAAAATACCAATATCCTCAACGGCAATGCTCCTGACCTGGCTGCTGAATGTGCACGCTATGAAGAGAAGATTAAGAGCTACGGCGGTATCGACCTCTTCATGGGTGGTATCGGTCCTGACGGCCACATCGCCTTCAACGAACCGGGCTCTTCACTGGCCTCTCGTACCCGTCAAAAGACGCTGACTACAGACACCATCATTGCCAACTCTCGTTTCTTTGACAACGATGTGAACAAGGTGCCCAAGACTGCCCTGACAGTAGGTGTTGGTACTGTACTGAGCGCCAAGGAGGTACTGATTATTGTCAATGGTCACAACAAGGCACGCGCCCTCTACCATGCTGTAGAAGGTCCCGTAATGCAGATGTGGACCATCAGCGCCCTGCAGACTCACGAGAAGGGTATCATCGTTTGTGACGATGCAGCTACCGATGAACTGAAGGTGGGTACGTACCGCTATTTCAAGGATATCGAAGCTGGTAACCTCGATCCGGAAAGCATGATCTGATAGGATTTTCATCCTCTCATTTCCATAAGGCGACGCAGATTCTCAGCGGGGGTGGGGCCAAGGAGCAAACTACCCTAATCCGTGAGATTCTGCGTCGTCCTGTCTGAAACAGATACCCGGAATAATCCCTTCCCGACCGCGAACCTATGACAGTATGAATAACCTCATGAACTCAATTATTCATTATTCATTAAATAATTATTCATTAAACAATTAATGGACCAGTGTAGTTTGGAAATCATTCTGCTTTGTATAGGCGCCAGTTTCATCCAGCGCACCACAGGCTTTGGGTTCGGCATCTTCATCATGACGATGCTGCCCTATTTCACAGCCACTTACGGTGAGGCCACCACGCTTTCCGGTCTTTGG
Organism: uncultured Mediterranea sp.; assembly: GCA_946056155.1. Lineage (GTDB taxonomy): Bacteria > Bacteroidota > Bacteroidia > Bacteroidales > Bacteroidaceae > Bacteroides. The sequence goes on from CAMGIP010000018.1 coordinate 29,534, forward strand.
GCCATGGCCACCTCCCTGTTTGTAGCGGTGAAGATGAGGCACTATATCTCCTGGAACCGGCTGTGGCCTATCCTTTGTACCTTCATGGTGGTCTCCACTCTGGCTGTCTTTGTTCTCAAGCGGATGGACAACGAACTGCTCAACAGCATCCTTGGTGTGGTCCTTATCCTTTGCAGCCTCTACTTTGCCTTTCTGAGTCATCGTATCCGGCTCAAGCCTACCCGTAAAGTGCAGCTCTCCGCAGGAGTGTTCAGCGGGTTGATGGGAGGTTTCTTCGCCATGCAGGGTCCCCCTGCCGTTCTCTACTTCATCTCCTCAGAAGCCGACAAGGAGCACTACATGGCTATGGCTCAGACCTATTTTCTCTTGGGCAATCTGGCCATGACCTTCTCACGCGCCTATAACGGATTTCTTACCCCTGCCGTGGGGATAGACTTCCTCTATGGTTTGTGCGGAGTGGTCATCGGATCCTCTTTAGGTGCCTTTGTCTTCCGTCGCATTCCCAACCGCCTCTTCCACTATGTGGTCTATGCCTACATTGGCATCAGCGGTGTCATCATCCTTCTGAAATAACCCACAAAAGAAAAGATTTCGCCATGATGCTCCAGTCTAATCTACTATTGCCATCGCCAACGCTCCGTCCTTTCGTACACCATTATTGGGTGATGCGTGCAGGAGACAGCTACTCCATGGAGCTAAATATCATGCCAATAGGGTGTATGAAATGGATGTTCCATCGGGGCAAGCCCTTCAGCGTGGAGGGTATCAGCGACTTGGGCAATACTGCGTCCATCTGCGGGCAGTACAGCTCATCGGTGCGTATCGGCATCTTTGGCCAGACCG
>CAMGIP010000019.1 GCA_946056155.1 uncultured Mediterranea sp.
ATCGCACATCTGCCACATCTGAGACGTATCCTCGCCACCGATGTAGAGGCGGCCTACAATGGTGACCCGGCTGCCACCTCATTTGGTGAAGTCATCAGCTGCTACCCGGCCATCCGGGCCATCAGCAACTACCGCATCGCACACCTGCTGCTGCAGGAAGGAGTACCTCTGATTCCGCGCATCATCACCGAAATGGCGCACAGCGAAACAGGTATCGATATCCATCCCGGAGCAGAGATAGGGCCGAGCTTTACCATTGACCATGGCACCGGTGTGGTCATCGGTGAGACCTGCATCATCGGCAGGAACGTCAAACTCTACCAAGGTGTGACCTTGGGAGCCAAGAGCTTCCCGCTCGATGAGGAGGGCAATCCGGTGAAAGGCATACCTAGACACCCCATCCTGGAGGATGATGTGATTATCTATAGCAACGCCACCATACTCGGACGCATCACCATCGGTAAGGGGGCTACTGTGGGAGGTAACATCTGGGTAACCAACGATGTACCTGCCGGCACACGCATAGTACAAGCGAAACAACATAAACAGTAACAAACTTAAATACTCAAATAGAATGGGCGAAGAATTTGAACTGATAGCCAAAACATTGGAAGGTCTGGAGGAGGTGCTTGCACAGGAACTAACCGAACTGGGGGCCAATGACGTCGAAATAGGTAAACGTATGGTGGCCTTCAAAGGCGACAAACGGATGATGTACAAGGCTAACTTTGGCCTCCGCACTGCCATCCGCATCCTTAAACCCATCTGCCACTTCACTGCCAACACGGCCGATGAGGTCTATGAACAGGTGAAAATGGTGGAGTGGGAACGCTACATCTCTCCCGAACAGACATTTGCCGTAGATGAGGTCATCTTCAGCAATGAGTTCCGCCACTCCAAATTTGTAGCATACCGCGTAAAGGATGCTATTGCCGACTACTTCATGGAAAAGGTAGGCAAGCGGCCTGGTGTACGTGTCACCGGTCCTGACCTGCTTATCAACATCCATATCGCCGAAACAAGCTGCACGCTCTCCTTGGATTCCAGCGGTGAATCACTCCACCGAAGGGGCTATCGGCAGGAGACCTTAGAGGCTCCGCTGAATGAGGTGTTGGCAGCCGGCATCATCCTGATGACGGGATGGAGAGGCGAGTGCGACTTCATCGACCCAATGTGCGGATCAGGTACTTTGCCCATCGAAGCGGCTCTCATCGCCCGACGCATCGCTCCGGGTGTATTCCGCAAACAGTATGCCTTCGAGAAATGGGCTGACTTCGATGCTGACCTCTTTGAAGAAATCTACAATGATGACAGCAACGAGCAGGAGTTTGCCCACCACATCTATGGTTATGACAACAATCCACGCGCTGTTGAGGTGGCTACCCGCAACGTAAAGGCCGCGGGACTTTCCAAGATTGTCTCTTTGAATGTCAGACCATTCCAGGCGTTTGAGAAGCCGGAGGAACAGGCCATTATCGTGACCAATCCTCCCTATGGTGAACGTATCTCTTCTCCCGACCTGCTGGGACTCTACCGAATGATAGGAGAAAAGCTGAAACACGCCTTTACGGACAACACGGCATGGATTCTCTCTTATCGCGACGAGTGCTTTGATCAGATAGGCCTGAAACCTACACGGAAGATTGCACTGAAGAATGGTGCCTTAGAGTGCCAGCTTCGTCAGTATGAACTGTTTGAAGGAAAATACAAACAGTTCCGTGAAGAAGGCGAACGGTTGGACAAACAGATGACAGAAACAACTTCCAAAGAAGAGAAGCGCTCTTTTAACCGAGAAAAATGCCCCTTTGGAGAGGGCAAGAGAAAGTTTAGGGGGGAAAGACGAGCCTTCGTTGAAGGAAGAGGAAACTTTGGCGAAGGACGAGGAGCGGCAACGGGAGAAAAGCGCTCTTACAGTGAGAGCAAGCACTCTTTCGGAGAAAGTAAACGAACTTTTGGAGAAGACAAACGAACTTTCAAAGGAGAAAAACGTTCATTCAGGGAGAAAAATCACTCATCAGAAACCCGTAAACCCCGTTCGGGAGAATCTTACCCCGAACGTAAACGACGCGAAGCCCGCGAGAAAGGAGACAACAAACAATGAAAATGAATGGAATTCGTAGCCTCATCCTGGTGGTTTGGATGGGCTCACTCAGTTTTATGCACCAGTCGGCTATGGCTCAAGAGAAATTGCATTTGCCTACATTAGAAGATTTGATTCCCGGTGGAGAAACTTACCGATTTACAGAGAACCTGTATGGCCTTCAGTGGTGGGGCGACCTCTGCATACGTCCGGAAATCGAAAAAGTGTCTGCCATTGACCCGCGGACAGGAAAGGCTGTAGAGCTTTTCACTTTGGAGAAAATCAACCAAGCCTTGGCTCAAGCAGGCGTCAGACCTCTGCGTTCCTGCCAGTCTCTCCGTACCCCATGGCCCAAGCAGTTCATCGCACAGCTGCCTGCAGCTTACGGATTTGCCCGTTACCATTGGGACACAGGTAAGGTGGAGGTACGCGATGACATGCCCAAAGAGCCGGCGGCCAATTATGATTATGAGCTGACTCAGCACCATCTGGCCTATACTGTGGGCAACAACCTCTATGTCAATGGGATACGTATCACCAACGAACCGGAGGGTGTACTCTGTGGACAGAGCGTGCACCGCAACGAGTTTGGCATCTCCAAGGGCACCTTCTGGAGCCCGAACGGCAATCTGCTGGCCTTCTATCGCATGGATGAACGAATGGTTACAGAATACCCGTTGGTGGATATCACGGCACGTGTGGGTAAAGTGAACAACATCCGCTACCCTATGGCAGGCATGACCAGCCATAAAGTAGAGATAGGCATCTACAATCCGCAAACAGGGAAGAGCCTCTTCCTTCAGACGGGTGACCCCACCGACCGCTACTTCACCAACATCTCCTGGAGTCCTGATGAGCAGTTCCTTTTCCTCATTGAGCTGAACCGCGACCAGAATCATGCGAAACTCTGCCAGTATGATGCGGCCACTGGAACACTGGTGCAGGTACTCTACGAGGAGAAGCATGAGAAGTATGTGGAACCTTCCTACCCCATCACCTTCCTCCCGTGGGATAGCAACTGTTTCATCTACCAGAGTGAGGAGGATGGATATAACCACCTCTACCTCTTCGACCTCAACAAGTTGAAGAGCGGTGAAGGGAATGCTGCACGCACCCAGCTCACCCGAGGAGAATGGATGGTACAGGATCTGTTGGGCTTCAACAAAGCCAAAAAGGAGATAATCTTTGCCGCCACCAAGGAGAGCCCACTGCAGAGTAATATATATAAGGTAAGCGTGAAGAACGGCCTCATCACCCGATTGGACAATGGGCTGGGTGTTCACCGGGCCCGCCTGTCAGCATCGGGAACCTTCCTGATAGACAACTACAACACGCCCGAGCAGCCGCGTTGCATTGAACTGACCCCTGTGGATGGAGGAAAGAAACAGAGCCTGCTCACAGCAGCTGACCCCTATGAAGGCTTCGACATGCCCACCATCGAAACCGGCACACTCAAAGCAGCCGACGGTCAGACCGACCTCTACTACCGCATCGTGAAACCGGCCAACTTCGACCCCAACAAGAAATATCCCGCCATTGTCTATGTTTATGGCGGTCCTCACGCGCAGTTGGTAACCAACGAGTGGAGGAATGGTGCGCGCGGCTGGGACCTCTATATGGCTAACCGGGGATATATCCTCTTCAGCATTGACAACCGAGGCAGCGACAACCGCGGCCTGGAGTTTGAGAACAGCACCTTCCGCCGCCTCGGTGTAGAGGAGTGCAAAGACCAAGTAAAGGGGGCTCAATTCCTGCAGAGCCTGCCTTACGTGGATGCCAACCGCATCGGTGTACATGGCTGGAGTTTCGGCGGACACATGACCACCGCTCTTCTGCTCCGTTACCCCGATCTCTTTAAAGTGGGTGTAGCCGGCGGCCCTGTAATCGACTGGGGCTACTACGAGGTAATGTACGGGGAGCGTTATATGGACACCCCGCAGAGCAATCCCGAAGGATACAAAGAGACCAATCTGAAGAACCTTGCAGGAAACTTGAAAGGACATCTGCTCATCATCCACGATGACCATGACGATACTTGCGTGCCTCAGCATACCCTCTCCTTCATGAAGGCCTGCATTGACGCACGCACCTATCCCGACCTCTTCATCTACCCGGGACATAAGCACAACGTGATGGGACGTGACCGCGTGCATCTGCACGAAAAGATTACCCGCTACTTCGAGGATAACTTATAAATCATCCGACTGGTTATAGTTAGCAAAGTGGAGAGAAGTATTGTGAACGAGAAATAATAAATCAAAGATAAGAAAATGAAGATATTACTGTTAGGTTCGGGCGGCCGCGAACATGCCTTGGCATGGAAAATTGCCCAAAGCAAAAAGGTAGAAAAACTCTATATCGCTCCCGGTAATGCCGGTACTGTGGCTCAGGGAGAGAATGTCAATATCAAAGCTACTGATTTTCCTGCGCTCAAGGCTTTTGCCCTCGAAAAAGGGATAGATATGATTGTAGTAGGTCCAGAGGATCCCTTGGTGAAGGGCATCTACAACAGCTTCAAAGAGGACGAAACCACACGTCATATCGCCATCATCGGCCCCACGGCTGAGGGTGCACAACTGGAGGGCAGCAAGGAATTTGCCAAGGGATTCATGATGCGTCATCACATCCCTACCGCCCGCTACAAGAGCATCACGGCTGAGAATCTGGAGGAAGGACTCGATTTCCTCGCCACACTGAAGGCACCTTATGTACTGAAAGCTGACGGTCTCTGCGCAGGCAAAGGAGTACTGATCCTCCCCACTTTGGAAGAGGCACAACGAGAGCTGAAGGCGATGCTCGGCGGCATGTTCGGCAGTGCCAGCGCTACGGTGGTGATTGAGGAGTTCCTCAGCGGTATCGAGTGCTCAGTATTTGTACTGACCGATGGTGAGCACTACAAAGTACTGCCTGTGGCCAAAGACTACAAGCGTATCGGTGAAGGAGACAAGGGACTTAACACCGGCGGTATGGGTAGCGTAAGCCCCGTACCTTTTGCAGATGACCGCTTCATGGAGGAGGTGCGCACACGCATCATCGAACCCACCATCAACGGACTCAAAGAGGAAAAGATTCTCTACAAGGGCTTCATTTTCCTAGGGCTGATTAATGTGGAGGGACACCCGATGGTGATTGAATACAATGTGCGTATGGGCGATCCCGAGACAGAAAGTGTAATGCTCCGTATCCAGAGCGATCTGGTTGACCTCTTTGAAGGTGTAGATGCCGGCAATCTCGATGAACACCCCTTGGAGATAGACCCTCGTACAGCCACCTGTGTCATGTTGGTCAGTGGCGGCTATCCCGAAGCCTACGAAAAGGGTAAGTTGATGACCGGATTGGAAGAGGCAGCTGCCACGGGTAGCATCCTGTTCCATGCCGGTACTCAGCGTACCCAAGAGGGTGTGGTGACCAATGGTGGACGTGTCCTCGCTGTTTGCTCCTATGGAGAAAACAAGGCAAACGCCCTCGAACGCTGCTTCCACGCTGCCTCACTCATCAACTTTGACAAGAAGTATTTCCGCCGCGACATCGGATTTGATTTGTAATACAACGGATTGAATCTGTAATGTATCAGCAACGGAGACTTCAGAAGAAGATTATGACTGGCCAGGCCACCATGCCTGTAGCCATCCTCATTGCCATAGTTTGCTGGGTGGGAACTCTGCTGCTATGGCCGCATACGGGGGATGCTCATTCCAAGGACTCCTTGTGGGACCTTTGGGTGAGCAGCCACCTGCCCGTATGGGGTAACCGTACCCTTTCCCTGCTGTTGTACGGCGTGAGCGGCTACCTGCTCACCCTGCTCAATAACCAGTTTGCACTCATTCGCACCCGTGCGTCAGCGCAAACCACCATCTTCCTACTGCTGACCACGGCTTGTCCGTTGCTTCATACCTTCCATGCAGGAACTTTGGCAGGCATTACCTGGGTACTCTCTCTCTTCTTCCTCTTCAGGAGCTATCAAGACCTCTCTCCGGAGAGCTGTCTGTTTCACTCCTTTGCTTTCCTGAGCCTCGGTAGCTTAGTCTCTCCGGAGATGCTCCTTCTGATGCCCTGCTACTGGATGGGGGCCTACATGTTCCGTTCACTCCAGCTCCGCAGTTTTCTGGCTTCATTGTTAGGTTGCTCCCTGCCCTACTGGTTTTTGTTAGGACATGCCCTCTTCCACGGACAGATGGAGCTGTTTGACGGGGTATGGACGTTGAGCCATCTCGGCACATTCCATCCTTTCCATCTGGCTCCTTGGCAATGGGTTACGCTGTTCTACCTCTTCATGCTCTACATTGTCAGCACCATCCACTCGCTGCTGACCGGCTATGACGACAAGTTGCGCACCCGCGCTTACCTGCAGTTTCTCATGCTGCTGATTGCTTTTCTTTTTTTGGGCACCCTGCTGTTCACCGATGCCTTCAACTACTGGCTCTCGCTGCTTATCCTTGGAGTGAGCATCCTGTCGGGTCACCTCTTTGTACTGACACAGACCCGGGCCAGCAACCTCTTCTTCATCGGCTCAGCCATAGGATTGATAGCCCTATTCTGTTTTAATCTTTGGCAATTATGATGGATACCTTGATACAATGGCTCATTGACTGGGGTTATCCCGGGCTTTTCCTCTCCGCTTTTCTGGCAGGAAGCCTCATCCCCTTCAGTTCCGAAATCGTACTGCTCACTTTGGTAAAACTGGGGTTGGATCCTGTTATCTGCCTTGCCTTAGCCACCGCAGGCAATACCTTGGGCGGCATGAGCTGCTACATGATGGGATGGGCCGGACGCACCGACTGGATTGAACGTTACCTGCACATCAAGGAGGAACGGGTAGTGAAGATGCAACAGTTCCTTCAGGGACGTGGAGCCATGATGGCCTTCTTCGCCTTCCTCCCGTTTGTTGGAGGTGTGTTGGCTGTAGCACTGGGTTTTATGCGAAGCAATGTGCCCATCACCACCTGCTCCATGCTGGTAGGCAAACTACTCCGGTACATCCTGCTGCTCTGGGTAATGAAAGAGGCTCTACAGACCGTGACCGGTATTTGATGTTTCACCACTAAAAAGAATCCCTATGACCTATAGAAATATACTCAACCAAACTCTCATCCTTTTCTGTACCGCACTGAGCTGTACTCTGCTGATGAGTTCATGCAACTCCTCGACCAAAGGCAATGTGGAAGAAAAGCGACGGATTACCGTCAGCATCGAGCCGTTGCGCTACTTCACCGAAGCCATTGCCGGTCCACAGTGGGAAGTGGAATCGTTAGTACCCAAAGGGGCCAGTCCCGAAACCTATGACCCCACCCCGCGCCAAATGGCACGGTTGTCGGAAAGTAAAGCCTGCTTGCGCATCGGATATATTGGTTATGAACTGGCATGGAACAAACGATTGGCTGAAAATGCTCCTCACGTACCCTTCCTCAACATGTCAAAAGGGGTGGACCTAATCTACGGCAGCCACCACCATGCTCACCACGGAGGAGAGGGGCACTTGAATGCTCATGACACCCATGAACATCACCATGACGGGGAGGCTGACTGCGCCGGAAACTACCAGGAGCAGGAGAGAGAGGGTCACCACCACGCAGACGAGATTGGTGTGGAACCCCACATCTGGAACTCTACTATCAATGCACGTATCATCGCCGGGAATGTGCTTAAAGCACTGATCTCCATTGACCGCAAGGGGGCAGAGAGCTACCGAGCACGTTACGACAGTCTCTGCCAACGCATCCAACGATGCGACAGCCTCATCCGCGAGATGCTGTCCAAACCTGAGGCCTCGCAAGCCTTCATGATCTACCACCCGGCCCTCTCCTACTTTGCCCGCGACTACGGACTGACCCAAATCTCTATCGAGACGGATGGCAAAGAGCCTTCGGCAGAGAAAATCAAGTTCCTGACGGACATCTGCCACAAGGAGGATGTAAAAGTAATCTTTGTGCAACCGGAATTTGATAAGCGGAACGCTGAAACCATTGCTCAGCAAGCTGATATACAGATTATTGACATTAATCCACTGGCCTACGACTGGGAAGAGGAGATGCTCTCCACTGCTCGTGCCCTCTCCTCCAAACAGCCATGAAGCCACTCGTAGAAATCAAAGGACTCTCGGCTGGCTACCACGGCAAGACCGTGCTTCATGATGCCAATCTGACCATCCATCCGCACGACTTCTTAGGAATCATCGGACCGAATGGAGGAGGAAAGACTACGCTACTCAAGTGTGTGCTCGGCCTGATTCAGCCTCAACGAGGCGAAATCCTCTTCCATCCCACTAATAACCATGGGACAGGGAACCGGAAATTGAGACTGGGCTATCTTCCCCAGTACAGCCATATCGACCGTAAATTCCCCATTACGGTATGGGACACCGTGCTTTCCGGACTGATAGCCGAGGCACGACTCTTCTCCCGCTGGAGTGGCGAACAAAAGGAAAAAGCCCAGCGAGTCATTCAGCGCATGGGATTAGAGGGACTGGAACAACGTCCTATTGGAGAATTGAGCGGTGGCGAACTGCAACGGGTCCTGCTCGGCAGAGCGGTGGTGTCAGACCCTGAACTGTTGGTGCTTGACGAACCAGGCACCTACATTGACAAGCCGACTGAGTCGCGCCTCTATGCCTTGCTCGATGAGTTACGCTCCTCCTGTGCCATCATGTTGGTGAGTCACGATGTGGACGAACTGCTCCGCCACGCCCACTCTTTAGCTGTGGTGAACAAGTCGCTGACCTATTATCCCACCACCGATGGGCTGAGCGGCCAGCAGTGGAGTATCCTATCATAATCTATCCTAAATAAGCCGCTCAACTACATAGCTGTATAATGTAAATCGCTATCTTTGCAGTTTGAATAAAAGAAAATCACTGAACAAAAACGATTTCGACATAGTATAGAGATGAAAAAGTACAACACCGTAAACAACCTCACGGGTTGGATTGTCTTTCTGATAGCTGCCACGGTCTATTGCCTCACCATCGAGCCGACCGCCAGTTTCTGGGACTGTCCAGAGTTTATCACCACCGGCTATAAGTTGGAAGTTGGTCACCCCCCTGGCGCACCCTTCTTCATGTTGGTCGCCAATCTCTTCACCCAGTTTGCCTCTGACGCCACCACTGTGGCCAAGATGGTCAACTACATGAGTGCATTGATGAGTGCCGCCTGCATCCTTTTCCTCTTCTGGAGCATTACTCACCTGGTGCGCCGCCTCTATGTAGGCCGCAACGAGGAGTTATCCACCGCCCAGTTGATTACCACTATGGGCAGTGGTGTGGTAGGCGCATTGGCCTATACGTTCAGTGATACCTTCTGGTTCAGCGCCGTAGAGGGTGAGGTTTATGCCTTCTCTTCCCTCTTTACCGCAGTAGTTTTCTGGCTGATTCTCAAATGGGAAGAGGTGGCTGACGAACCTCACAGCGACCGCTGGATTATCTTAATTGCCTATTTGACCGGTTTGAGTATCGGTGTGCACCTGCTCAATCTGCTCTGTCTGCCAGCCATTGTATTGGTCTATTACTTCCGTAAAGTACCACAAGCCACAGCCAAGGGGGCTTTGGGCGCATTGATTGCAAGCGCAGTCCTGGTAGCTATTGTGCTCTACGGCATCGTACCGGGCATCGTGAAGATTGGCGGATGGTTTGAGCTACTTTTTGTCAACTCCTTGGGGCTGCCGTTCAACACAGGCGTCATCGTCTATATCGTAGTGCTGGCAGCCACACTTATCTGGGGTATCTATGAAACTTTCCACGAGGAAAGCCGCGCACGCATGGCCATCTCCTTTGTAGCCAGCATCATCCTGCTGGGCATACCCTTCTACGGACACGGAACCAGTGCCGTGGTGTGGGGATTGCTCATCTCCCTCCTCCTCGGGTTCTACCTCTCTCCGCAGGTGCAGGACAAGCTGCAAGCCAAGTGGCGCGTCACCGCACGTACACTCAACACCTCCCTGCTCTGCACATTACTCATCGTGATGGGCTACTCTTCGTATGCCCTCATCGTCATCCGATCCACAGCCAATACCCCCATGGACCAGAACTCACCGGAAGATATCTTTACCCTGGGTGAATATCTCGGACGTGAGCAGTACGGTACCCGTCCTCTCTTTTACGGACCAGCCTACAACTCTCAGGTGGCCTTGGATACCAAAGATGGCTACTGCGTGCCGCGCATCAAGTACAACGGTACCAAATGGATACGCAAGGAGAAAGCCTATGAGATGGAACCCGACCAGTACATAGAGATTCCCGGCCGCGTAGAGTACGAATATGCACAAAACATGCTCTTCCCCCGCATGTACAGCTCTCTTCACACCCAATATTATGAAGCGTGGCAGGATATTGAGGGACACGAAATACCTTATGACAAGTGTGGCCAGATGGTGATGGTGAAGATGCCTACGCAATGGGAGAACATCAAATTCTTCTTCAGCTACCAACTCAACTGGATGTACTGGCGCTACTTCATGTGGAACTTTGCCGGCCGTCAGAATGATTTGCAGGGTAACGGTGAGATAGAACATGGCAATTGGATTACCGGTTTCAATTTCATCGACCGGTTGTTGGTGGGCGATTCCCAAATGATGCCCAAGGAGTTGCGTGAGAACAAGGGACGCAATGTCTTCTACTGTCTTCCCCTCCTGCTGGGACTCATCGGTCTCTGGTGGCAGGTCTATCGCACCCGCCGCACGACCGATGCTTCGGGCAAGGAGACTACCACCCCCATCGGTGCTCAGCAGTTCTGGGTAGTTTTCTTCCTCTTCTTCATGACGGGTATCGCCATTGTACTCTACCTCAACCAGACCCCCTCGCAACCCCGTGAACGTGACTACGCCTATGCCGGCTCGTTCTATGCCTTCGCCATCTGGATAGGTATGGGTGTAGCCGCCCTGGCTGAAGGCTTGAGAGAGCGTCTGCAGGAGAGCAATCTCGCCAGTAAGGGTAAAAGTGAAGCAATCACTGCCTTGGTAGTGAGTCTCATCTGCCTGCTGGTACCCATACAGATGGCCTCACAGACGTGGGACGACCACGACCGCAGCAATCGCTACCTCTGCCGCGACTTCGGACAGAACTACCTGATGTCGCTCCAGGAGAAGGGCAATCCCATCATCTACACGAATGGTGACAACGATACCTTCCCGCTCTGGTACAACCAGGATACAGAGGGATTCCGCACCGACGCACGCACCTGTAACCTCTCCTACCTCCAGACCGACTGGTACATCGACCAGATGAAACGCCCAGCCTACGACAGCCCCTCGCTGCCTATTACTTGGAGCCGTATGGAGTATGTAGAGGGTACCAACGAATATGTTCCTGTGAAGCCGGAATACAAGAAGAGTATCGACGCACTCTATGCCCAGGCCCGCAAAGAGAGCCTGGAGGGTAACAAGGAGGCTATGCTGAACGTGGAGCGCGAGTTTGGCGAGGATCCTTACGAACTGAAGAATATCCTCAAGCACTGGGTGCGCGACGCCAAGGATGAAGAACTAAAGGTGATTCCTACGGATAGCATTGTGCTGAAGGTGGATAAGGAGGCAGTACGCCGTAGCGGCATGTGGACCCCCGGCGACTCCATCCCCGACTATATGCACATCTCGCTCAAAGGCAAGCGAGCTCTTTACAAAAAAGACCTGATGATGCTGGAGATGCTGGCTGAAGCCAATTGGGAACGACCCATCTACATGGCCATCAGCGTGGGTTCGGAAGAGCAGTTGGGCATGCAGGACCACTTCATTCAAGAGGGATTGGCCTACCGCTTCACCCCGTTCGACACCAAGAAGACAGGTGTGAAAATAGACTCGGAGAAGATGTATGACAACCTGATGCACAGGTTCCGCTTTGGTGGCATCGACAAACCGGATATCTACATTGACGAGAACGCCATGCGTATGTGCTACACCCACCGTCGCGTCTTCTCTCAACTGGTCCAGCAGCTGATGGCGGAAGGACAGAAAGAGAGGGCCCGAGAAGTGCTCATCTATGCCGAGAAGATGATTCCGCCCTTCAACGTACCCTACGACTGGCAGAACGGAGCCGCCCAAATGGCCCGCGCCTGGTACCAACTGGGCGAGATGGAAAAGGGTGACGAGATTATGCGCCAGCTGGCTGACAAATCGATAGAGTACCTCACCTTCTACTTGAGCCTGAACATCAGACGCTTCTACTCATGCACCCACGAATATGAGTACCAATGGGCGATTCTGGATGCCGAGGTCAAGAGTATGAGGGATGCAAAATCCACCCTGACTGAAGAGTATCAGAAGAAGCTAGACGAGCTCTACAACCTCTACATCCAGCGGTTAGGAGAGCAATAGCAGAAAGAGAAAGGAACCCTGTACGTAAACCCTAATCCTGCACAAGATGCTGATAGAACAACCATCCAAATGGCTCAGACGCCTCTATCCAGGTGCCCTCTGGCGCATGGATTCCGAGCAGAAAGCAGTCTATCTGACTTTCGATGACGGACCAATACCTGAGGTTACCCCTTGGGTGCTCGACCTACTGGACCACTACGGAATCAAAGCAACCTTCTTCATGGTGGGCGACAACATCAGTAAGTATCCTGACGTCTTTGATGAGGTGGTGAGGAGGGGACATCGTATCGGTAACCATACCTTCAACCACATCCGGGGATTCAGTCGTAAGTACTTCACCTCATACAGCTATCTGGAGAATACGGAGAAGGCATACGATCTGATGAGAGCACAGATGAAACAGATTCCCTGCCGCGAGAGCCAGCTACGGCCGTTACTGTTCCGCCCGCCCCACGGACACATGGGCTGGGCTCAGTACATCACACTGAAGAAACGGTACCGCATCGTGATGTGGGATCTGGTGACCCGCGACTACAGCAAGAAACTTCGTGGGCCGCAGGTACTGGCCAACGTGCTGAGATACACCCGCAACGGCTCCATCATCACCTTCCACGACTCGCTGAAATCATGGCAGAACGGCAACCTGCAATATGCACTCCCGAGAGCCATCGAGTTTCTCCTCGAAGAAGGGTATGAAATCAAGACGCTGTAAAAAACTAGGTGCTGCAGGACCGTTTCTGACTTTGCCAGAGGAAAAAACGATCTATAACCGTATATAATATATAATAAGGTATATAATATAAATAAGTAGAAGCAAAATAGAGTGGAACAAGATAATTTTGACATCAGAAATCAGCAGCTTTCCAAAGGAGAACGTGACTTTGAGAATGCGCTTCGCCCCTTGGCCTTTGAAGATTTCAATGGACAGGACAAGGTGGTGGACAACCTGCGCATCTTCGTCAAGGCAGCCCGCCTACGGGGAGAGGCACTGGACCATGTCCTGCTGCATGGTCCTCCCGGATTGGGTAAGACTACACTGTCGAACATCATCGCCAACGAACTGGGTGTGGGATTCAAGGTCACCAGCGGCCCCGTGCTTGACAAGCCGGGCGATCTGGCAGGCATACTTACCTCGTTGGAGCCCAACGATGTACTCTTCATTGATGAGATCCATCGGTTGAGCCCCATCGTGGAGGAGTATCTCTACTCTGCCATGGAAGATTACCGCATTGACATCATGATTGACAAAGGCCCCTCGGCCCGGAGCATACAGATTGACCTCAACCCCTTCACGCTGGTAGGAGCCACCACCCGTAGCGGTCTGCTGACCGCCCCACTGCGTGCCCGCTTCGGCATCAACCTCCATTTGGAGTACTACGATAACCAGGTGCTGGCAGAGATTATCCAGCGTTCGGCAGGTATTCTGCATGTACCCTGTTCACCTAAGGCAGCCAAAGAGATTGCCGGACGCAGCCGTGGTACACCCCGTATAGCCAATGCGTTGCTCCGCCGGGTGCGTGACTTTGCCCAAGTCAAGGGTAGCGGTAGCATCGACCTTGACATTGCCCGCTTTGCCCTTGAAGCACTCAACATCGACCGCTATGGTCTGGACCAGATAGACAACAAGATCCTGACTACACTGATTGACAAGTTCAAGGGCGGTCCAGTGGGTATCAGTACCATAGCCACTGCCTTGGGCGAAGATGCCGGCACCATCGAGGAGGTCTATGAACCCTTCCTCATCAAGGAAGGATTTCTCAAGCGCACTCCTCGTGGACGTGAAGTCACCGAGTTGGCCTACAAGCACTTAGGACGAAGCATCTATCAGGAGAGAACCCTGTTTGACAATTAATAAAGGAACCAAGAATTATGGCAGGATTAAAAAGTTTAGTAAAGGAGACCGCTATCTATGGGCTGAGCAGCATAGTAGGGCGGTTTCTCAACTACCTGTTAGTACCCGTATATACCACTGCCATGTCGGCCCAGTCCGGCGGCTATGGCGTAGTGACCAACATCTATGCCTGGGTGGCGTTGATGCTTGTCATCCTGACCTGTGGCATGGAGACCGGATTCTTCCGCTTTGCCAACAAAGAGGGCGAGAATCCGCAGAAAGTCTATTCCACTACGCTACTCAGCATTGGAGGAGCCTCCCTCACTTTCCTGCTGATTGGTCTGCTCTTCCTCCAACCCATTGCCGGTTGGTTAGACTATAGCGATCATCCCTGGTATGTGGGTATGATGATGACTGTGGTAGCGATGGATGCCATTCAAAGCATCCCCTTTGCCTACCTGCGTTACCAGAGACGTGCCATCCGTTTTGCCGCGTTGAAGTTGCTCTTCATCGTGCTCAACATCACGCTGAACCTCATCTATTACGTCTGGATGGGAGGTCAGGAGGTCGGATATGCCTTCCTTATCAACCTCATCTGCACCTCGGTCATCATGCTCTGCCTCATTCCCGAGCTGCTGCCCTGCCGACACGGATTGGACAAGACCCTGCTCCGCCGGATGCTCTCTTACAGCTTCCCTCTGCTGCTGCTCGGCCTGGCTGGCATCCTCAACCAAGTGGCCGATAAAATCATCTTCCCCTTTGTATATCCCGACTCCTCCCAAGCCTCGGTAGAGTTGGGTATCTACGGAGCTGCCAGCAAGATAGCGATGGTCATGGCCATGCTCACCCAGGCTTTCCGCTTTGCCTACGAACCCTTTGTCTTCGGCAAGAGTCGGGAGAAGGACAACCTGCAGATGTATGCCCAGGCAATGAAGTTCTTCATCATCTTCACCCTATTGGCCTATTTGGCTGTCATCTTCTACATGGATATCCTGAAGTTTATCATCGGTCCCGGATACTGGCCCGGCCTGCGTGTCGTACCTATTGTGATGGCCGCTGAGATATTCATGGGCATCTACTTTAACCTCTCCTTCTGGTACAAGCTGACCGACCAGACCAAGTGGGGTGCCTGGTTCTCCTTAGCCGGGTGTAGCGTACTGGTTGTCCTCAACCTGCTGCTGATACCCCACTACAGCTACATGGCCTGTGCCTGGGCAGGTTTTGCCGGTTACGGCACAGCCATGCTCCTCTCCTACTTTGTAGGCCAAAAGAGATACCCTATTCCCTACGACCTGCGCGCCATAGGTGGCTACGTGGTGCTGGCTGGTGCGATTTACCTCATAGCCCATGCCGTGACAATGGATAACCTCTGGCTCCGTCTGGCCTTCCGCACCCTGCTACTCATCGCCTACCTCGGCTGGGTAGTGAAGAGGGAGTGGCCACAGCGTAAGGCCCTGCTATAACTGGACCAGTCACACACGCAATGGAAAAGGGGGAAAGGACAAAAAAGAATCTGTAAACTATTCATATCAGTTATGGAAAGACAAAAAGAAACCATTAGTGAACAACCCAACGAGCCTGCTGCCGAAGAACAGCTGAACAACCCGTTCAAGAACTTCTCCATCAAAAAGTTTGTCAAGGAATACCTCGACCTGCGCAAGGACAAGGACAACGAACGCGACACTGTAGATTCCATCCGCAAAGGTGTGGAGTTCAAGGGAGCCAATCTTTGGATTCTGATCCTGGCCATCTTCATGGCCTCCTTAGGATTGAATGTCAACAGTACAGCCGTGATTATCGGTGCCATGTTGATTTCACCCCTCATGGGACCTATCATGGGCGTGGGACTCTCCGTGGGACTCAACGACTTTGAGTTGATGAAACGCTCACTCAAGAGCTACCTCATCGCCACCCTCTTCAGTGTCACTACCGCCACCATCTTCTTCTTCATCAGCCCCGTGGCCGAAGGCCAATCGGAGCTGTTGGCCCGTACCTCACCCACCATCTACGACGTCTTCATTGCCCTGCTGGGCGGTCTGGCCGGTGTGGTAGCACTCAGCACGAAAGAGAAGGGGAATGTGATCCCCGGTGTGGCCATTGCCACTGCCCTGATGCCTCCCCTCTGCACCGCAGGATATGGCCTGGCTACAGGCAACCCCACCTACTTCTTCGGTGCCTTCTACCTCTACTTCATCAACTCCGTCTTCATCAGTCTGGCCACCTTCACCGGTGTACGGGTGATGCACTTCGAGCGCAAAGCCTTTGTCGATAAGAACCGGGAAATCAAGGTGCGCCGCTCCATTATCTTCATTGTTATCCTCACCCTCTGTCCCGCCATCTACCTCACCGTAGGCATTATCCGCCAGATGGTGTACGATGGAGCTGCCAACCGCTTTATCAACGAGCAGTTGGCGTTTGAGGGTACTCAAATCCTGGACAAGAAGATTATCCATGAGCGCGATGGCCATGAGATTCGCGTTGTGCTCATCGGCCAGGAGGTACCCGAGGCTTCGCTCTCCATCGCCCGCGCCAAGATGAAGGAGTACAAACTGGAGCATACTAAGCTGAACGTGATGCAGGGTACCAACAACGAGACGCTCGACATCAGCAGCCTGCGCGCTATGGTCATGGAGGACTTCTACAAGAATAGCGAGGAGCGGCTGCAGGAACAGAAGCAACAGATAGCCCAACTGTCCAACGACTTGGAGAAGTACCACAAGTATGACGAGCTGAGCGTGACGCTGGCTCCGGAGCTGAAGGTACTCTACCCTGAGGTGAAGAGCATCGCCCTCTCCCACGCCATTGAACAACAGGTGGATTCACTGAAACCTGATACCCTCACCTTTGCTGTCATACGCTTAGCCAAGCAGCCCAAGGATCCGGAACGGCAGAAGATGACCGAATGGCTGAAGGCACGGCTCGGCACCGACCGACTGCGTCTGATTATCGAGAACCGCTAACCTTTGATGATTCTTGCTTGACCTATCATGAGACGTATCGGAACTGATTGTTTGCACCTCGTACTTGCCCTCCTCATCAGCTTCGTTTCACCGATGCTGCGAGCCGATGAGGGGATGTGGATGCTCGGTAAGTTGGACAAAAGTACCCACAAGGAGATGAAAAGGCTGGGACTAAAGCTCTCCCCGCGACAACTATATAACCCAAAGGGCCACGCACTCAGCGATGCGGTAGTAAGCTTTGGCGGCTTCTGTTCAGGGGTAGTGGTGAGCCCGGAGGGACTGGTGCTGACCAACCACCATTGCGGTTTTGAGAGCATCCAGCAACACTCCACCACGGAGCATGACTATATCCGCGATGGATTTGTAGCTCACAGCCGCGAAGAAGAGCTGCCCTGCCGCGACCTCTACGTGCGCTTCATGCTCCGCCAAAGCGAGGTGACCTCACGTGTACTGACAGCGGTCAACGAGGAGATGAGCGAGAGCGAACGCACGCAGGCCATCGACTCCATCTCACGGATTATCTGTGAGGAGGTAAGCAAAAGCGATTCCACCCTTTTGGGAGTGGTGGATGCCTACTACAGCGGCAACGAGTATTGGCTATCGGTCTATCGCGACTATAATGATGTCAGGATGGTCTTTGCACCTCCATCATCAGTAGGTAAGTTCGGCTGGGATAACGACAACTGGGAGTGGCCACGACACACAGGCGACTTCTGCGTGTTTCGCATCTATGCCGACAGCCTCAACCGTCCTGCCCCATACAGCCCCTATAACGTTCCCTACCGTCCACCCGTGTCAGTACCCCTCTCGTTAGAAGGGTACAAACCAGGCACCTTCTGCATGACCATAGGCTATCCCGGCAGCACCGACCGCTACCTCTCCTCCTTCGGCATACAGCTCTCGCTTGCTGCCGAGCATAGCGCACAAACCGAGGTACGTGCAGCCAAGCAGGAGATATGGAAGAGGGCGATGAACAGCAACGACAGCCTCCGCATCAAATATGCCGCCAAGTACGACCAAAGCTCCAACTACTGGAAGAACAGTATCGGCACCACGCGTAGCATACGCAAGTTACACGTCATCGAGCGGAAGCAGGCTCGCGAAGCGACCCTCAAAGAGTGGATCAAAAGTCATCCCGAGGAGCGCGAACGGTTGCTGCACCTCTTTACCGACCTGGAACAGAACTACAGCGAGGTGAGCCGTGGACAACGTGCCTTTGCCTACCTTGCCGAGTGCTTCTTCAACGGGGCTGAACTGGTGCAGTTGGCCTTCGAGATTCTCAACCTCGATACCGAAGGTGAACCGCAGGAGGTGGCTCATGCCTTTATCGATATCCTGAGAAAGTATGACAACTACGATGAGGCCCTGGACCGCAAGGTATTCAAACAACTCACCCGAATCTACCGGGAACGGGTGGAGGAGGAGTTCCTGCCTGACTTCTATCGCACCATTGAGAGCGATTATCAGGGAGATATCGATGCCTTCGCTGATTCGCTCTACAACCAGACCAAACTCAGCAGCAAAGAGGGATTAATGCTGACCGTCACCAATGACTCCACCTACCAGATTTATGAAGACCCAGCCATCACGCTCTGCATCGACCTGCTCACCCAAGTCTTCTCCCTGCGAGCCGAACAGAGTGGACCGCTGGAGCTCATCAGCCGGGGTGAACGCCAGCTCAATGCAGCCATGAGGCGCATGGAGCGCAACGGTCATCCCTATCCCGATGCCAACAGCACCCTCCGCCTGAGCTACGGTACCATAGGTGGCTATGATCCCTACGATGGGGCCACCTACCACTACTTCACCACTCCCAAGGGCATCTTGGAGAAGGTGCGCAACCATCCTGAGAATCCCGACTATTGGGTGCAACCCGAACTCCTAGAGCTCTTCAAGCAAGGCAATTTCGGCCGCTATGCCGATACTGACGGGCAGATGCATCTCTGCTTCCTCTCCAACAACGATATCACGGGAGGCAATAGCGGTAGCGCCATGTTCAACGGTAAAGGCCAACTCATCGGTCTAGCCTTCGACGGTAACTGGGAGGCCATGAGCAGCGACCTCATTTATGAGCCCCGACTCCAACGCACCATCGGCGTGGATGTAAGATACATCCTCTTTATCATCGAGAAGTACGGCAAAGCCACCCGACTGATAGAGGAGCTGATTCCGTAACAAAAAACCGTCCCTGCCCTCACGGGCAAGAACGGCCAGTCAATAATACATGAAAAAACGCTATTTAGAGAGAGTCTCTTCGATTTCAATAGGTGACCTGCCTCAGCACTCACCTTTTACGACTACAAATGTAGGGAAGATTTTTCATTTTGGCAAATAATCATCTACGAACTAACTAAAAATGACGATAAAATGACCAATAATTACCCCCATTTTGCCCCTTCATGATAGCCAAGCGAAATAAGGTCAGCCAACGAGTGGATAATTGAGAAGATTTTTGTAATTTTGTACTCGAAACCAATAGTAATACAATTTGTATGGAGACAACCCGTCAGAACAAAATAGCCCGTCTGCTCCAAAAGGAGCTGAGTGATATCTTCCTGCTGCAGACCAAAGCCATGCATGGTGTGCTGGTGTCGGTGAGCACCGTACGCATCAGTCCGGACATGAGCGTGGCACGAGCCTACCTCAGCATTTTCCCCTCAGAGAAAGCGGAGGAGATGATCAAGAACATCAACGCCAACATGAAGTCCATCCGCTACGAACTGGGCACCCGAGTGCGCCACCAGTTGCGCATCATCCCTGAGCTGAAGTTTTTTGTGGACGACTCGTTAGACTATGCGGCTCACATTGATGAACTGCTGAAACAATAATCCTCCTCCCTGCGCTGCCTGTCCATGCACTTCCCCTTCTATATGGCCCGCCGCTACCTCTTCGCCAAGAAGAAACATGGGGCGGTAAACATCATCTCCATCGTGTCGGTCTGTGGAGTGGCTTTAGCCACTATGGCATTGGTCTGCACCCTGAGTGTATTCAATGGTTTTCAGGAGATGGTGGAGGGGTTCTTTGGTGCCTTTGACGCAGAACTGAAAATAGTGCCGGTCAAGGGAAAGGTGTTTGATCCTCAGGAAGAGTGCATCCGCCAAGTGCGCTCCATAGACGGTATTGAGATCTGGAGCGAGACTCTGGAGGAGAATGCCATGGTGCAATACAAGCAGCGGCAAGCAATGGTGACCATCAAAGGGGTGGAGGATAACTTTCGCCAACTCACCTCAATAGACAGCCTGCTCTACGGCACAGGAGAGTTCATACTGAGCGATGAACAAGTAGAATATGGTATCTTAGGTGTGGAACTGATTGGTGAACTGGGCACTGGCATTCAGTTTATCGACCCGTTGCAGGTCTATGCGCCCAAGCGCAATGTGCGGATCAACATCGCCAACCCCTCTACCGCCTTCCAGCAGGAGTACCTTTTCTCACCCGGTGTAGTCTTCATCTGCAACCAGCAGAAATACGACGGTCAGTACGTTCTTACCTCCTTGGACTTTGCCCGACGGCTGTTTGACTATGACAGGGAGGTGTCAGCCATAGAAATCAAACTGAAAAAGGGGAGCGATACCTCGAAAATCCAGCAGGAGATGGTACAGATATTGGGCGACCGTTTCCGTGTACTCAACCGCTACGAACAGCAGGCTGACATCTACCGCATCATGGAGATTGAGAAACTCATCTCCTACCTCTTCCTCACCTTTATCCTCGCCGTGGCCTGCTTCAATGTCATCGGTTCGCTCTCCATGCTCATTCTTGACAAGCGTGATGATGCGGAAACGTTGCACAGGTTAGGTGCTGACCGCTCACTCATCGCCCGCATTTTTCTCTGCGAGGGACGTCTGATTGCCCTTTCGGGTGCCGTTGCAGGCATTCTGCTGGGGGTATTCCTCTGCCTGCTTCAGCAGAAGTTCGGACTGATAGCCTTAGGCAACAACGGCACCTTCTTGGTTGATGCCTACCCTGTAAGTGTCCACCTCACCGATGTCCTACTGGTACTTTTCACCGTCATCGTCATCGGTTTCCTCTGTGTCTGGTATCCTGTGAAGCGAATGTGCCGAAGTTGAGCTGCAACCTCATTTCTTGCGGATCAGCGTCAGCCCGTCACGCAAGGGTAGGATGACCTTCTCCACCCGACTATCCTGCGCCACCAAATCATTGAAAGCCATAATGCCGAGCGTCTGGGCATCATGAGGATGCTCCTCCACCACATGACCATCCCACAACGTATTGTCAGCCAGAAGGTAACCTCCCGATGCTATCAACGGATAGAGCATCCGATAGTAATCCACATACTTGCGTTTGTCCCCGTCAATGAAGGCCATGTCAAAGGTGAGCCCAAGACGGGGCACCAGCTCCAAGGCATCACCGATGTGAAAAGTAATCTTGTCTGCATAGGGCGACTCCTCTAACCAGGGACGAGTGAAAAGTTCCTGCTCATCATTGATTTCGATGGTGTGTAGCATGGCCCCCTCGGGCAATCCTTCCGCCATACAGAGAGCCGAATAACCGCTGTACGTGCCTATTTCCAGTACCCGCATGGGGCGAATCATCTGCACAAACATCTTCAGCATCCGGCCTTGCAGATGTCCGGAAGCCATACGGGGGTAGAGCAACCTGAGATGCGTATCCCGATAGAGAGCCTCAAGGTAGGGTCCCTCCTCGTCAATATGCTGGAGGATATATTCGTCAACGGTCATAATCGAGTAATGGAGTTGAACTCTCCCCAGGGAGATGCTACCGTCACCTGGGGAGAGAAGATTAGTTTATTGGAATTGAATCAAAGGTAACGGTTGCTGTTGGGCAATACACACTCATCGGCATTCTCCAGTACATCCTTCACCACATTGATTTCTAAGAAAGAGGTCTGTGTACCAGCCTTACCGCTACTCAGATAACCCACCATGTCGGTCGGCAACAGGCGTCCTTCGCCCAACAGACGGCGCAGCGCTGCAAAATAGTACTCCTGTCCATTGGCCAGTTCAGGCATATAGATTGCCTCGACTCCATAAGAAAGGGCCAAGTGGCGCATCGTCTTCTCCTTGTAGCAGATGGCCAGAACGGGATACTTACCACGGAAAGCCGCCAGGTTGCGGGCCGTGCGTCCGCTGTAGCTGTCGGTGATGATGGCACGGATTTTCAGCTTGTTGGTAGCCTTCACCGCCTGTTTGGCCAAGAAGGCAGTCACGTCATCAGTATCTGTCAGCGGTATGCGGATATCATTGTCTGCCAGTTTGTCCTTTTCAGCCTGTGCCGCCACCTTGGTCATGGTCTGTACCGCCTCCAGCGGATATTTGCCGTAGGCCGTCTCACCGCTGAGCATCAAGGCATCGGTACGGTAGTAGATGGCATTGGCAATATCAGTCACCTCAGCCCGAGTGGGACGAGGGTTGTTGATCATTGTATGGAGCATCTGCGTAGCCACAATCACCGGTTTCTTGGCCAGGATACATTTGCGGATGAGCTGGCGCTGGATACCGGGAATACGTTCCTGAGCCACCTCAATACCGAGGTCACCACGGGCCACCATCACACCATCGGCCACGGTGAGAATCTCGTCAATGTTATCTACCCCCTCCTGGTTCTCAATTTTGGCAATAACCCGAATATCACTACCCTGTGCATCCAGAATCTCCTTGATGTCAAGAATATCCTGCTTATTGCGCACAAACGAGTGGGCTATGAAATCGATGTCCTTTTCTATGGCGTAGGCGATATTGCTCCGGTCCTTCTCGGTGAGTGAGGGAAGATTGATTCGTACACCCGGCACGTTGACACTCTTGCGGCTTCCTAACTTAGCCTCGTTCTGCACTTCGCAGAGCAGACTGTCAGGCTGTTTCTCCACAACAACCAGCTCCAGGTCACCGTCGTCAATGAGCACATGGCTACCCACAGAGAGATCCTTCACAAAATGAGGATAGGTCACCGCAATACATTGGCGTGTGGTCAGCAGGTCAGGATTGCCCACCATCTTCACACGGTCTCCCTCCTTGAAGGGAATCGGCTCGTCTGCCAAAGTCGTAGTGCGCACCTCTGGGCCTTTGGTGTCCACCAGGATGGCGATACGGTTGGAGACGGCACGTACGTTGTTCACCAGTCTGTCAAAACCTTCGCGGGAGATGTGGGCAGTATTCATGCGTACCACATTCATACCTGCCTCAAACAGGCCCCGGATAAAATCTACGTCGCAGCGCTGGTCAGAAATGGTCGCTACGATTTTTGTCTGTTTCAGTTGCATAATCTTCTTTTTACCTTATTAATATACTCATTACCTATTCTATACACTCTTACCTGATTGATACACTCATCCCCTATATAAACCACTGTATTACCGATAGAGTGCTATCAGCGCCTCCAAAGCCAAGCGGTATGAGTCAAGACCGAAGCCAAGAATCACCCCGCGACAGGCACAAGAAATCATGGAGCGGTGACGGAACTCTTCACGGGCATGTACATTGCTGATATGCACCTCCACCACCGGTGTGGTGACCGCCCTAATCGCATCTTGCAGCGCAATGGAAGTGTGGGTGTAGGCACCCGCATTCAAGATGATGCCCTCGTAGCTGAATCCCACCTCATGAATCTTGTCAATCAGGAAACCCTCCACATTCGACTGAAAGTAGTCAATCTGCACGTCAGGATAACGCTGGCGCAACGTATCAAGATACTCCTCAAAAGAGGTGGCGCCATAGATGGTGGGCTCCCTCTTGCCGAGGAGATTGATGTTGGGCCCGTTGATAATTTGTATTCTCATCATAACACTTGTTTATGTTTTGGTAATCCTCCCTCTGAAGAGGCACTTTTCCCGACAAAAAATCCCTCTTCATCAGGCAAAAAAACAGTATCTTTGCCCCAAGGGTGCACATCTCACGGATTTTAGCTACATTTGCCACAGCCAATCCCAAAGGGCTGTACTGCTTGGAGGGCAACGATCAGGCCGCAAAGTTAATAAAAAGAAATGAATAGAGAAGAAAAATCCAAGAATAAGGAGCAACAGGCACTGATAATCAGAAAGTACTACCAGTATCTGAAGTTGGAAAAATCGCTCTCACCCCACACGATAGAGGCATACCAGAGCGATTTGAACAAACTCATCGGCTTTCTCGACCTCAGCGGCGTGAGGGTGATGGAGGCGTCGAAAGAGGAGCTGCAAACCTTCATGGCCAGCCTGCATGATCTGAGCATCGTAGCCCGCTCGCAGTCGCGCATCCTCTCCGGCATCAAATCCTTCTTCCACTTCCTCGTGCTGAGCGACTACCGCGACGATGACCCCTCCGAGCTACTGGAAGGGCCGAAAATCGGCGTAAAGCTGCCCGAAGTGCTCACCGTAGAGGAGATTGACCGCCTCATCGAAGCCATCGACATGGATAAGAGCGAGGGACAGCGCAACCGCGCCATGATTGAAACGCTCTACAGTTGCGGACTGCGCGTATCCGAGCTCTGCAATCTGAAAATCTCAGACCTCTACCTCAACGAAGGATTCATCAAGGTGGAAGGCAAAGGGAGCAAGCAGCGGTTGGTGCCCATCTCTCCTAAAGCCATCCAGGAAATCAACTGGTGGATGGAGGAGCGACAACAGGGACGTATCAAGCCTGGATATGAAGATTATCTCTTCCTGGCACGCTGGGGCAACGGCATCTCACGCATCATGGTCTTCCACCTCATCAAGGAGCTGGCCGAGCGGGCCGGAATCATCAAAAACATCAGTCCGCACACCTTCCGCCACTCCTTTGCCACACATCTGCTGGAGGGCGGAGCCAACCTACGGGCCATACAATGTATGATGGGGCATGAGAGCATCGCAACAACAGAAATTTACACCCATATCGACCGCCACAGGCTACGTGAAGAGATTATCCTACACCATCCGCACAACATCAGATTTCACGAAAAAAATAAGCACAGGGAGATACAATAAAATAAAATTCTAAAGGAAGCAAAAGAAACCTTTAAATTATAATAAATCTGAGGATTAAGTTAACAATGTTCAAGGCTATTTGTTAACTTTGCGTGACCTTCCCCATGGTAAGTGGAGTAGGGCGTAAAACAAGAGAGAAAAAACATTACAAACTTTAATTTTTTACCTAAAATGATTAAGAAACTGTATTTGCCTTTATTCATGGCATGTGTTGTTGCAATGCTGTCTTCTTGCAGCAGCAAAATGGGTGAATTGTCGTCTGACTACTTCACTGTGACTCCTCAAGTTCTGGAGGCAGTAGGTGGTAAGGTTCCTGCTACCATCAATGGTAAATTCCCCGAAAAGTACTTCAAAAAGAAAGCTGTAGTGGAAGTGACTCCCGTATTGGTATGGGAAGGTGGCGAAGCTGCAAGCCAGCCCGCTGTATTTCAGGGCGAGAAGGTGGAAGGCAACGACCAGACCATCTCTTACCGCATGGGTGGAAGCTACACCATGAAGGCTATGTTCGACTATGTACCTGCTATGGCTAAGTCTGAGCTCTACCTCCGCTTCAAGGCTACCATCGGCGGCAAGACCATCGACATCCCCGCTGTGAAGGTGGCTGACGGTGTCATCGCTACTTCTGCCATGGTTGAGCAGACTTTGGAGAGCGCCAACCCCGCTCTGGGCGACGATGCTTTCCAGCGTATCATCAAGGAGAAGCACGAAGCCAACATCATGTTCCTCATCCAGCAGGCTAACGTTCGCGCCAGTGAGCTGAAGAGCGCTAAGGCTTTCGGCGAAGAGGTGAAGAGCGTAAACGATGCTGCCAACAAGCGCATCGCTAACGTTGAAATCTCTGCTTACGCATCTCCCGATGGTGGTCTGGACCTGAACACTAAGCTGGCTGAAAACCGTCAGGACAACACGGCTAAGGTAATCAACAAGAATCTGAAGAAGGCTAAGATTGACGCAGCCGTTGATACCAAATATACAGCTGAAGACTGGGAAGGCTTCCAGGAACTGGTGGCTAAGTCTAACATTCAGGACAAGGAACTCATCCTGCGCGTGCTCTCTATGTACCAGGATCCCGAACAGAGAGAACAGGAAATCAAGAACATCTCTTCTGTATATAAGAACCTGGCTGACGAAATCCTGCCGCAGCTGCGCCGTTCACGCCTGACGCTGAACTACGAAATCATCGGTAAGAGCGACGAAGAGATTGCCAATCTGGCCAACAGCGATGCCAAGCAGCTCAACATCGAGGAACTGCTCTACGCTGCTACCCTGACTGACAATGCTGCCCAGAAGGAAGCTATCTACACCAAGGCTGCTCAGATTTATCCCAACGACTTCCGCGCATACAACAACCTCGGCAAGCTGGCTTATCAGGCTGGTAACCTCGACAAGGCTGAAGCATATTTCAAGAAGGCTGCTTCTATCCAGGCTGCTCCTGAGGTAAACAACAACCTCGGTCTGATTGCTCTGGCTAAGGGCGACAAGGAAACTGCTGAGGCTTATCTGGGCAAGGCTGCCGGTTCTAAGGAGCTGAACGAGGCTCTCGGTAACCTCTACGTGGCTCAGGGTCAGTACGACCGCGCCGTAAACGCTTTCGGTGACACGAAGACCAACAGCGCTGCTCTGGCTCAGATCCTGGCTAAGGACTACAACAAGGCTAAGAACACACTCGACAACGTAGAGAAGGCTGACGCCTATACTGACTACCTGAAGGCTGTACTGGGTGCACGCACCAACAACGCTTCTATGGTTATCAGCGGTCTGAAGAACGCCATCGCCAAGGATTCTACTCTGGCTAAGAAGGCTGCTACTGACTTGGAGTTTGCCAAGTACTTCACCGACGCTGACTTCGCAAGCATGGTTAAGTAATCCTGCAAGCATCATCAAGCAACCTCCTGTCAACAGCAGGAAAGAGCTTCTTGCAAGCATTATCCGGTAAAGGAATACCCTTTGCCCACCACATAAAGAATTGCCTGACGTAGAAATATGTCAGGCAATTTTTTTTTCTTGCCAAAAACATGTACTTTCGCAAAGTAAAACCCAAAATCATGAACTAACTCACTACCCGAAGCATATGAATAGACTCACTACCGAGGTTTGGAATAAGCCCGCTACTGCCTTTATGGACAGGCTCAGTACTGGAGTATTGAACAGTCTGGCAGCCTGCATCCATGCACTGATGATTCTCATCGCTTTCAGCGCCTGCGGCGGAGCTGATGGGGGCTCCGTGGAGCTGACCGGTGAAATCAAGGGAATGAAGAGCAATACCCTGTACCTCTACGGCATAGACCAGTTCTATGAACATACGGACACCATAGCGATAAAGAACGGAAAGTTCAAGGTACGTCTTCAAGCTGACACGCTGACTGATGCACGGCTCTGCCTGAGCAACGGAGAGGAGTATCCCCTCTTCTTCCGACCGGGCGACCGCATTGTGGTCAAGGGAGACACTTCACGCCATAGACTCTGGCAAGTGACGGGCAATGAAGAGAATCTACTGCTCACCCACTTCTTTGCTGCTACGCAGGGCATACATTCCGCACAAGCATTGCGCGATTCAGCAGCCTCCTTCATCCGCCGCAATCCGGACAATCTGGCTTCCACCTACCTGCTCAACCGCTATTTCATCCAGTCGGAAAGGCCAGACCTGAAACAGATCAAACAACTCATCGAAACGATGTCAAGCGACCTGCGCGACCGTCCCTTCATCGATCGTCTACAGTCACAGTTGACTGAGCAGGAGAAGGTGGAGGTGGGACGCATATCGCCCTACTTCAGTCTGCCGGACAAAAACGGTAATCAGTTGACCCGCGGTGACTTCCGTGATCAGTTTCTACTGCTGCTTTTCTGGGCCTCGTGGGACCAACCGAGCCGAGAGGCGAACCACACCTGGAGAAAATGGTACACCGAAGAAAAGAAGGAGTATGAGAGCCTAAAGAAGAAATACGATGCGGAGAAGCGGAGGACAGAACGGAGTGATGGTTCCAGCAACAGGAGTACGAATCTGATGAAGGGAACCTACTCAAGCAGTCAGAAGGTTGGACCGAAAGAGCCAGCCAAACTGACCCTAATCGGAGTCTCATTAGACGGCAGCCGCGAGCAATGGCTGGCTGCGGTGAAGAGCGACTCCATCGATTGGGAGCAGGGATGTGAGTTGGACGGCTGGAGTTCAAAGATTGTCGCGCAGTTTGGCATCCTAGCCTTACCCTCCAACATCCTGATTGATGCTCAAGGCAAAATCCTCGGCCGCAACCTCACTCCCGAAGAGGTAAAGAGCAAATTGCCCAACCGGTAAAAGAGAATCTTTTAAAGTTGCTGAGACAGGAAAAGCGATGGTCTTGAAAAAACTGTTGCCGAAAGGGAAGAGGTGAAAGGGAGTAAAGGGGAAAAGAGAGTAATATGGAATGATACCATTGAAAAGAGATAAGGAAATATGTTAGTCAAAGTATATGGAGCTGCCATTCTTGGCATCGAGCCCCTGCTCATCACCATTGAGGTGAACAGCACCCCCGGATGTATGTTCTACTTGGTGGGTCTGCCCGACTCGGCCGTGAAGGAGAGTCACCAGCGCATCCTCTCCGCGCTGCAAGTGAGCGGCTATAAGATGCCCGTCACCAATCTAGTCATCAACATGGCGCCAGCCGATATCCGAAAAGAGGGTGCGGCCTACGATCTCCCCTTAGCCATCGGCATCCTGGCCGCGAAGGGAATGCTTCAGCCCGACCGTCTCTCACGCTTCATGCTTATGGGCGAACTGAGTCTCGACGGCACGCTCCACCCCATCAAGGGAGCACTGCCCATGGCCATCAAGGCACGCGAAATGGGCTTTGAAGGACTTATTGTACCGGACAGTAATGCCCGTGAGGCGGCTGTGGTCAACAA
>CAMGIP010000020.1 GCA_946056155.1 uncultured Mediterranea sp.
CAGCATAGGAGGAGCATCGGACCAGCATAGGACCTGCCTCTTTTCAGCTTTTGATGAACGTTGGTCAAAATGTCAAAGAACGCTTTCCCTCTCTTGCGCATGACAAAGGTAGGTCAATCTGGGTTGACGCTGTTGCTTTGGATGCGATACGTTGCTTTCGTTGCGATTGGTCACACTTTTTAAGTTTTCAGCGCGTGAATTAATATTTGTTTGCTGTAGTTAGCGACACTTCTCCAAGCCGCCCTTCCTGGTGACGAAACCACCGAAAACGGAAAAGATGTTGTAGAGCGGTGCTTGGATTACGTCAAGGTCATAGATGCTGTGCGATGAATCGGGAAAAAATCCTGACAGCATATTCGGCACAACCTACATCACCTTGTTCTTGTTAGCCGTATAAATCTGACTCTCTTTTTTTCCCAAGCCGTTCCAGTGGTCGGTGCGCTGTTCGCGGGCGAGGGTGTGGAGGTCCATTCCGGTCTGTAAGGCGAGGAAGAAGAGGGTGAAGCAGGAGGTGCGTCCGAGTGATGAGTGACGCGAAATTTTTTTGTCATATTGAGAGGAGTCGTATTCCCCACTGATTTTCTGCTGAGCCACAGTCAGCTCTGATTCTCAAGAATGACAACACAGGTGGGCTCTAAAATGCAAATGATTCGAACACATAATTAAGTGCCCGACTCTACATCCTTTGATGTAAAATCGGGCACTTAATCTGCGAAACTTTAAAAATAAATGTTCGTTGCGGTGCGTACGGGACTCGAACCCGTGACCCCATGCGTGACAGGCATGTATTCTAACCAACTGAACTAACGCACCAAATTATTTTAATCTATCAGTTATTTGCTTTCTCTCTCGATTGCGGGTGCAAAGATACTGCTTTTTTTCATATCCGCAAATTATTTCCTAAAAAAATGCGATTTTTTTCTATCCCTCCTCTCTTGTTTTGTTTGTGTAGAGGTCATTTGCTGAATAGATGGAGAGCTAAAGAGTGTATGATATCTCCTATTTTCGGTAAATTTAGTCTATAAATGAGGATAAAATGCAAACTTCTTGCTGCCAATCTTCTTTATTTAGCAATAAATCGTTATTTTTGCCCCCTCAAATATAAAACTCGAAGATAATTGAAATAAGAGATATGAACGTAGCTATTATCCAATACAATGCCGGCAATGTTTGTAGCGTGGAGTATGCCTTGCGCCGGTTGGGTGTGGAGCCGGTACTGACCGATGACAAGGAGCTGATACGGCAAGCCGATAAAGTCATCTTTCCCGGAGTGGGTGAGGCGGCGACCACTATGCACTATCTTAGGCTGCAGGGACTGGACGAGCTCATCAAATCGCTCCGGCAGCCCGTGCTGGGAATCTGCTTGGGTATGCAGCTGATGTGTAACCACAGCGAGGAGGGGAATGTGGACTGCCTCGGCATTTTCGATGTTCCTGTTCGCCGTTTCGTACCTGTAGAGGAGGGTACAAAGGTTCCTCATATGGGATGGAACACGTTAGAGAAGGTGCACGAACCACTCTTCAAGGGATTCTCAAAAGAGGAGAATGTCTATTTTGTGCACAGCTTTTATGTCCCGGTCAACTCTTATACAGCGGCAGTGACCGATTATATTCATCCTTTCAGTGCTGCGCTTCACAAGGATAACTTCTTTGCTACCCAGTTCCATCCCGAAAAGAGCGGGCCGGTAGGAGAGCGTATCTTAAGAAATTTCCTCTCCTTGTAGTTCTCTAAAGGGGAAGGAAATCCCGATATCTTCTCTTGATAGCATGGATTAATACATCAATACCAACGGATTATGATAGAACTGATTCCCGCCATCGACATCATTGATGGTAAATGTGTGAGGCTCTCGCAAGGCGACTATGAGAGCAAGAAGGTCTATAACGAGGACCCAGTGGAGGTTGCTCTCGAACTGGAGGCCCACGGCATACGTCGGCTCCATGTGGTGGATCTTGATGGGGCGGCTTCGCATCATATAGTTAACTACCGCACTCTCCACCAGATTGCTGCTCGCACCTCGCTCATCATTGATTTTGGCGGTGGTGTGAAGAGTATTGAGGACTTGGGGATTGCTTTTGACAACGGCGCAGAGATGGTGACGGGAGGAAGCATCGCAGTCAACAATGCTCCGCTGTTTGAGTCGTGGATAGAAAGGTTTGGTCCCGAAAAGATTATCCTTGGGGCTGATGTGAAGGAGAAGAAGATAGCTGTCAACGGCTGGAAAGAGGCTACCGCCGTGCCGCTGATGCCTTTCCTGGACCACTACATCGGCAAGGGAATCCGTCAGGTCATCTGCACAGACATCGGTTGCGACGGTATGCTGCAAGGTCCATCGCTTCCGCTATATCGCGAGATTCTGACAGCGCATCCCGATTTGCTGCTGGTGGCCAGTGGAGGCGTGAGCGGCATGAAGGACATTTTTGACCTCCATGAGGCGGGAGTGCCGGCCGTCATCTTCGGCAAGGCGCTCTATGAGGGACGCATCAGTCTGAAGGAGATTGAGCACTTCATTGTTCATGAAGGGTGAACGGGCAGCTTCTCTTCCATGTGTAAGGAGTGATGCTTCCAAGAGTAAGGTGTGTATATTCCGGGTGAAAATAATAAAACTACGGGAGGAAAAATATAAAACTACGGGAGGAAAAATCAAGAGGAAGAAGAGGGTGAACAGGAGAAAGAATCCGGTGGAAGGAGTGGATATTTTGTGGAAAGAACCGAGAAACAATAAATAAGTATGTTAGCAAAACGAATTATTCCTTGCTTGGATATCAAAGACGGGCAGACGGTGAAAGGTACTAATTTCGTCAATCTCCGTCAGGCAGGTGACCCAGTGGAACTGGCTCGTGCCTATAGTGAACAGGGGGCGGACGAATTGGTCTTTCTTGATATCACCGCCAGCTTTGAAGGACGCAAGACCTTTGCCGAACTGGTGAAGCGTATTGCGGCCAACATCAGTATCCCCTTTACCGTGGGAGGAGGCATACATGAACTCTCTGATGTGGATAGGCTGTTGCATGCCGGTGCTGACAAGATCTCCGTCAATTCAGCTGCCATCAAGCGGCCGGAATTGATAGATGAGATAGCCGCTCATTTCGGATCTCAGGTCTGTGTGGTGGCTATTGATGCACGTTGTACGGACGGGCATTGGCAGTGCTACCTCAATGGGGGGCGAGTGCCTGTAGATAAGGAACTCTTCAGTTGGGCTCATGAGGCACAGGAACGGGGCGCAGGAGAAATTCTTTTTACCAGCATGAACCATGATGGGGTAAAGACTGGATTTGCCAACGAAGCACTCGCCATACTGGCCCAGTCACTCCATATCCCGGTGATTGCATCGGGTGGTGCAGGTGCAAAATCCCACTTTTTGGATGTATTTACCCAAGGGAAAGCAGATGCTGCACTGGCCGCCAGCGTTTTTCACTTCGGAGAGATAAAGATTCCCGAATTAAAATCGTATCTTTGCGCCCGTGGTGTACCGATGCGTCTCGGCTGACAGCTAAGAGGGGTGGAAAGGGACAGAAACAAGTGAAACTACATATATAATAAGGTATAAGAAAAATGACTCTTGATTTTGAGAAAATGGAGGGACTGATACCCGCCATCATACAGGATGCTGATACGCAGAAAGTGTTGATGCTGGGATTTATGAACCGTGAAGCCTACGAACAGACCGTAGCTTCCGGCAAGGTAACTTTCTATAGTCGGACAAAAAAACGGCTCTGGATGAAAGGCGAAGAGAGTGGCAATGTGCTGAACGTGGTTTCCATTAAGGCCGATTGCGACAATGACACACTGTTGATTCAGGTCCATCCCGCCGGTCCTGTCTGCCATACGGGTACAGATACCTGCTGGGGAGAGGAGAACAAGCAACCGGTGATGTTCCTTAAGGAGCTGCAGGACTTTATCCAGAAGCGTCATGACGAAATGCCGGAGGGCTCTTATACCACTTCGCTCTTTCAGAGTGGCGTGAACAAAATGGCCCAGAAGGTGGGTGAGGAGGCTGTGGAGACCATTATCGAGGCTTGTAACGGCACTGATGAAAGGCTTATCTACGAAGGGTCTGACCTGCTCTATCACCTTATCGTACTGCTCACCAGCAAAGGACTGAGCATTGAAGATTTAGCCAACGAACTCAAGGAACGTCACGCTCCTTCGTGGAAGAAGCATTAAAGAGAGAATTATCGAACAGGTTCTCAACAAAACCAAGAAACCCATCATGGAAGAAGCCTTGATTGATTACAGAGGAGTGTCCATCTATCAGCAGGAACTGTGTGTGCTGGAGGATGTGAATTTACATCTTGGAGCCGGTGAGTTTGTCTATCTCATAGGTAAAGTAGGGTCTGGTAAAACCTCCCTGCTCAAGACAATCTATGCCGAACTCGACATTGCCGAGGGAGAGGCGCGTGTGCTCGATTATGATCTCTGCAACCTCAAACGCAAGCAAATTCCGCTTTTGAGAAGACGATTGGGTATTGTCTTTCAGGATTTTCAGCTGCTGACCGACCGTAATGTGCACGACAACCTTTCCTTTGTGCTGAAAGCCACCGGATGGAAGAAAAAGGAGGAGATAGAGGAACGCATTGGACAGGTGTTGCAGATGGTGGGTATGGAGAACAAAGGATATAAGATGCCAGCCGAACTCTCAGGTGGCGAACAGCAACGGGTGGTCATAGCCCGCGCCATGCTCAACGCACCGGAGATTATTCTAGCTGACGAACCAACGGGCAATCTGGATGTGGAGACGGGACGGAATATTGTACGCCTACTGCAACAAATCAGCCAAGCCGGTTCCCTAGTAGTGATGACCACACACAATCTGTCACTCCTACAGGAGTTTCCCGGCAAGGTATTCCGGTGCGATAACCATCGTCTGATGGAGATGGTTCCGGAAGATTCCCATAGTATATAAAAAAAGTATAATAACCCATTAAAACCGAGTGAAGGAAGATGAAAGTATTAAAGTTTGGAGGAACGTCTGTGGGTTCGGCCCAGCGGATGAAGGATGTGGCCAAGTTAATCAATGATGGCGAACGCAAGATTGTTGTGTTGTCGGCCATGTCGGGCACAACGAATACATTGGTGGAAATCTCTGAATATCTCTACAGAAAGAATACAGAGGGAGCCAACGATATCGTCAACCGGTTGGAAAACAAGTATCGTCGGCATATTGACGAACTTTTCTCTACGGAGGAGTACAAGCAGAAGGCACTGGAACAAGTAAAGACCTATTTCGATGATATCCGGGCACATGCTAAGGACTTCTTTACGCTCTTTGATGAAAAAGCAGTGTTGGCCGAAGGTGAACTGATTTCCACTTGCATGATGAATCTCTATCTGCAGGAGTGTGGAGCCAGTTCGGTCATTCTGCCGGCCCTGGAATATATGCGTACCGACAAGAACGCAGAGCCCGATGTGGCTTATATCCGCGAGAAACTGCGCGAACAGCTTGAACTTCAGCCTGATGCAGTCATCTATATCACACAGGGATTCATCTGCCGCAATGCCTACGGCGAGATTGACAACCTGCAGCGCGGTGGCAGTGACTATACCGCTTCGCTGATTGGTGCGGCTATCAAGGCAGAGGAAATTCAGATTTGGACTGACATCGATGGTATGCACAACAATGACCCTCGCTTCGTAGAGCATACAGCCCCTGTGCGCAATCTCCAGTTTGAGGAGGCGGCTGAGTTGGCCTACTTCGGAGCCAAGATTCTCCATCCCACCTGCATACAGCCCGCTAAGTTCGCCAATATCCCGGTGCGGCTGCTCAATACGATGGATCCCTCGGCTCCTGGTACACTGATTTCCAACGAGACTGAGTTACATAAAATCAAAGCTGTGGCTGCTAAGGATAACATTACGGCTATCAAGATTAAGTCTGGACGTATGCTGCTCGCCTATGGCTTCCTGCGCAAAGTTTTTGAAATCTTTGAGAGCTTCCATACCTCTATCGATATGGTTTGCACTTCGGAGGTGGGTGTGTCGGTAACTATTGACAATACCAAGCATCTCAACGAGATTCTTGACGAACTGCGCAAGTTCGGTACCGTGACAGTCGATCAGGATATGTGTATCGTCTGTGTTGTAGGTGATCTCGACTGGGAGAACCTTGGTTTTGAAGCCAAGGCTGTGGAAGCTATGCGTGAGATTCCTGTACGCATGATTTCTTATGGTGGAAGCAATTACAACATCTCATTCCTGGTGCGTCAGGAGGATAAGAAGCGGGCACTGCAGTCGCTGAGTGATGTGCTCTTTTCCGCAAATTCGGCCAACTAATTCAAAATCCATAAGAACATGAAATTCCCTACAGAACAACTGAACAAACTAAGGACTCCTTTCTATTATTATGACGAGGAGGTCCTGCAACAAACACTGGCCACCATTCAGGAGGAGATGGCAAACTATCCTGCCTACGAGGTGCACTATGCTGTCAAGGCGAATGCCAACGACCGCATTCTCCGTAGGATATGTCAAGCAGGTCTTGGTGCAGACTGCGTGAGCGGTGGTGAGGTAAAGGCAGCCCTCAAGGCTGGATTCCCTGCGGATAAGATTGTCTTTGCCGGAGTGGGCAAGGCCGACTGGGAGATAGAATTGGGATTGGAGAATGATATCTTTTGCTTCAACGTGGAGTCTGTACCCGAACTGGAGGTCATTAATCAGCTGGCTGAGGCCAAGGGCAAGATAGCTCGCGTCGCTTTCCGCATCAATCCTGATGTGGGAGCCCATACCCATGTGCACATCACTACGGGATTGGCTGAGAACAAGTTCGGCATCAGCATGAGGGATATGGAGTATGTCATCCGTTTGGCTCAGAATATGCAGCATGTGCGTTTCATCGGTCTTCATTTCCACATCGGTTCCCAAATTCTGGAAATGGATGATTTTACGGCTTTGAGTCTCCGCATCAACGAACTGCAAGACCGCTTGGAGGCGTCAGGTATAATGGTGGATAACATCAATGTGGGAGGTGGCTTGGGTATTGACTACCAATGTCCCGAGTTACACCCTGTTCCCGATTTCAAGAGCTACTTCCAGACCTATGCTACCCATCTCAGGTTGCGTCCTGGCCAAAAGCTTCACTTTGAACTGGGACGTGCCGTTGTGGGGCAGTGCGGTGCACTTATCTCAAGAGTGCTCTACGTGAAGCAGGGTACTGACAAGCAGTTTGCTATCATTGATGCGGGTATGACAGACCTGATTCGTCCGGCGCTCTATCAGGCACATCATGCCATACGCAACCTCACTTCGGATGAACCCGCACAGACCTACGATGTGGTAGGTCCCATCTGTGAATCATCCGATGTGTTTGACAAGCAGATAGCCTTGCCTGCTACCCATCGTGGTGATTTGTTGGCGTTGCTTTCTGCAGGAGCGTACGGAGAGATTATGGCCTCCCGATACAACTGCCGTGAACTGCCTCAGGCTCATTTCAGTAGTGACCAGATATGAAATCTGCCATGATTTCATCAAACTAGAGTCGGTGATGACACGAAATATAAGATTAGTTAAAAGCTGATTTTTTTTGAGGTGTCAGGCATGTAGATAGCATACTTATTGCTATATTTGTAACAGTTACAATTTTAATCAATAAAAGTATAACATTATGATTGCAGAAAAATTAGAGCAAGCGCTCAATGAACAGGTTACAGCAGAAATGTGGTCATCTAACCTCTATTTGGCCATGTCGTTCTATATGGAAAGAGAGGGATATACGGGTATGGCTTCTTGGCTGAAGAAGCAGTCACAAGAGGAGCTGGAGCATGCTATGATGCTGGCTCACTGGACTATCAAACGTGGCGGTAAGGCTATGGTTGATAAGGTGGATGTAGTGCCCAATGACTTTGGTACTCCTTTGGAAGTGTTCCAGCAGGTATATGAGCACGAGTGCCGTGTGTCAAAGATGATTGACAACCTGGTGGATGTGGCTTCTGCTGCCAGAGACAAGGCTTCACAGGATTTCCTTTGGGGATTCGTTCGTGAGCAGGTAGAGGAGGAAGAGACCGCTCAGGGTATCGTAGATATGATCAAGAAGGCTGGTGAGACAGGTCTCTATACCGTTGATGATAAGCTGGGTGCCCGCAAGTAAGTTTGGATATTTGTCTCAAAACCTACAGCCTGAACGAGGAGGATGTTTCCTGCTCATGGGCTGATAAAGATTGGACCTTTGTGTACGTTGTTCTTCTGCTGGAAGATGAGTGCATAAAGGTCCATTTTTTGAGTAAGTTTAAGCGGGTAAATAGGTATGAAAAGGAATGCGAATATGCAGCAGAAGATGACAGCGTGTGGTAAAGAGATTGCGGTGCTGGTCTCGGGAGGAGTGGACAGCAGCGTGGTAGTACACCTGCTTTGTGAGCAAGGGTGGCATCCTTCGCTCTTCTATATCAAGATAGGTATTGAGGGGAAGGACTTTATGGATTGTCCCATGGAAGAGGATATGGAGATAGTGAGCTGGATAGCCCACCACTATGGTTTGCCTTTGGAGGTGGTGGATCTTCACCGCGACTATTGGGATGGTGTAGCTGCATACGCCTTGGATAAGATTCGCCAAGGGCTGACCCCTAATCCTGACGTCATGTGCAACAGGCTCATCAAGTTTGGCTGCTTTGAGCAGCGGGTAGGCCGACATTTCCCCTTGACAGCTACCGGTCACTATGCTACAACTTATCATGAGCAGGGGCTCACATGGCTCGGTACTGCCGTAGATCCGGTCAAGGACCAAACCGATTTTCTTGCTCAAATCGATTACCTACAGCTGAATAAACTTTATTTCCCTCTCGGCCCTTTGCCAAAGTGTGAAGTACGTCGGATAGCGGCCGAGGCAGGTCTTCCTTCCGCCCGTCGAAGGGATAGTCAGGGCATCTGTTTCCTGGGTGATATTCCTTTCAATGATTTTGTACGCAGGTTTCTCGGTGAGCGTCCTGGTCCGATTGTGGAGTGGGAGAGTGACCGAGTACTGGGTACCCATAAGGGCTACTGGTTTCATACCATTGGTCAACGCAAAGGCTTGGGACTGAGCGGTGGGCCTTGGTTTGTGGTGAAGAAATCGGTGGAGGAGAACATTGTGTATGTATCCCATGGTGCAACCCCCTTGCAATATGGGACAGAGTTTCGTATGAACCAACTCCATTTCATTACCGCCAATCCTTGGGCAGATGAACTGAAAATCCCTCATCCCGTTAGCTTTAAGATTCGTCATACCCCCGAGTTTATCCGGGGTATGCTCACCTTTGAACCTGCAGAAACTCTCTCACCGCAACTTCATGGTGCAGATTGCTCCACTCCCCAAAAGAGAAGCTCCTCTTCCGGCAGTTGGGTACTGCGTTCAGAGGAGCCTCTGCAAGGTATTGCTCCCGGTCAGTTCGGCGTCATCTATGATGAAGCACACCGTCTTTGCTACGGCAGTGGTGAGATTACTCTTTAAAGGGTACAAATCGGAAATCGTTCCAGAAAGAAGGGTATGACTTCCTGACTACTTCGGGATGTTCAATGACTAACCCTTCGATTCCGAGATGGGCTGCACAAAGGATGGCGGGTGCAAAGGACATAGCCATCCGGTGATCATCGTAGGTGGCGATAGAGGGACAGGTGTCTGCGGGACAGCGTTCGCCGTTCCAGCTGAGGATGCTGTCTTGCTCATCCTTCACTACAAAGCCCAGTTTATGCAGTTCCTGCTGCAATGCCTTGATTCGGTCAGTCTCCTTAATCTTCAAGGTCTGCAGGCCGGTGAATCGGAAGGGAATACCCATCAGGCAACATGTGACTACAAAAGTCTGGGCCAGGTCGGGAATATCGACCAGATTCTCTACCATGCGAGCTACGGGAGTACCCAGTTTGGTCAATCGTACCCCTTCATCAGTGAAGGCTGTATGTACACCCAGCTTGGCAAAGAGCTCCGCTCCGCGGCTGTCGCCTTGAGCGCTGTGTGGTTGCAGCCCTTTCAGTAGGATGGAGGGCGCAGGGGCATCGGGGAATTCCTGATTCCAGAGTGCCATCACCTCATACCAGTATGAGGCTGCACTCCAGTCGCTTTCCACCTTGAAAGGTACATCCCTGTAACGACCCGGTTCTACCCGTAGCGTACGTTTATCGTTCCATTGTGCCACTGCCCCGTACGCCTTCATCAGTTGCAAGGTGAGGTGGATATAGGGCACAGAAATCAGTTCACCTGTCAGGTGAAGGGTAAGTCCTTTGGGTAGGGAAGGGCCTATCATCAGCAGTGCCGATATGTATTGTGAGCTGACATTGCCAGCCAGCGTTATTTCGCTATCGTTGGTTTCCGCACTCTGTCCGCTGCATTTCTTTTCAGCTTCTCTTCCGGCGAAATTGCCTCCACGGATGAGCAGCGGAGGGTATCCTTCCTGCTCCGTATAACTGATGTCTGCACCCAGAGAGCGCAAGGCATCTACCAAGAGTCGGATAGGGCGTTGCTTCATCCGTTCAGTCCCCGTGAGGATATGTTCTCCCGGAGTAACGCTGTAGTAGGCGGTGAGGAAACGCATGGCAGTACCCGCTGCATGGATATCTATTACGGGATTCTCTTCCGTAAGGGCACGAATCATCACCTGTGTGTCATCACAATCGCTCAAGTTGTCCGGATAGATGGAGCCTCCGCTCAATGCATGCAGAATGAGTGCCCGGTTGCTGATGCTCTTCGATGTAGGCAAGTCAATCTGCAGTTGCAGCTCCTTTGGCAATCCTTGGGAGCGTTCAAATCGTACACAATTCATGGATTCAAGCTGATTATCGTTTCTTGATTTCATCACTTTTGTATTTGTATAGTACATTCCAGTATGTTACTTCTTGTTGTCAATGTCAGAGAGTAGCACTTCCACTGCGCGGCGTAGTTGTCTATCTTCGCCCTTGACCACGGTTTCCGGATTATTTAGTACCGGTACGTCAGGCTCCAACTGTTTGTTCTCCAAGTAACTTCCGTCAGGCAGACGATACCCGATGATAGGAATGCCAAAGACCAGCGTTGGGTCTTGCAGCCGTTCCCAAGAGACACTGGTCATGGTACCCGGTACGGGAGCTCCCACCAGTTTGCCTATGCCTTTATGCTTGTACACCCAAGGTGTACCGTGGGCATTGGAGTAGTTGGCCTCGCATTGTATCATGATGCTCGGCTTGTTCCAGCGGCGGCTGGGCATATCGCAAGCCTCGCGTCCGCGGATAACCTGAGTGAGGTATTTCTCTCCACTGAAGAGTACCTCGATATCTTCGTGCAGTCGACCTCCTCCGTTGAAGCGTGTGTCAATCACGATGCCTTCGCAATGGTTGTATCGTCCGAGGATGTCGCTATAGACAGTACGGAAACTATCGTCACCCATCGATTGGATGTGTACATAGCCCAGACGGCCGTCCGACCAACGCTCTACATCCGCAGCACGCTGTTTGACCCAACGGTCATAGAGCAGGTTATTGAAGGCACTGGAAGAGATAGGCAGTACAGTCTCTTCCCAGCGTTTGTCCGTGGAGGGGTCCCAGAGGCCAACCAACGTCTTTCGTCCCACCTTGCGGGTGAGCAGGGGGAAGCAGTCAATATCTGCTGTGATGAGTGTACCGTCAATACGCTCGATAATGACTCCCGCCTTTACCTGGCTCTCAGCCTTGTCGAAGGGTCCTTTCTCTACAACCTCGGCAATGCGCATTCCATTGCCACTGTAGCTCCAGTCGTAGAGCAGTCCCAGATTGGCTGTAGGTTCAGCTTTCAGGTCAGGGCTATAGCGGCCTCCCGTATGCGAAACGTTCAGCTCGCCCAACCATTCGCTTAACAGTTCGGCAAAGTCGTAGTTGTTGTTGATATGGGGGAGGAACTTCCGGTATGCTTCAGTCATCATCTCCCAATCCACACCATGCATATCCTCTCTGTAGAAGCGCTTCTTCTCCTGTAGATAGACTCGGTTGAACATATATTCTCGCTCTTCTGCCAGATTCAGGTCCATCTCGGCTCGATAGCTGATTTCTTCCATCTTCTCCGATTTCAGATCCATCCGCTTAGCCATCTTTCCGCTCAGAAGAAAGAGCTTCTCTCCTTTGGAGTCCAGTTCCAAAGAGGCCCACCCGGCATTCAGCTTCTGCAGTAGTTTGGTCTCCCTCTTCCGTAAATCCATCTTCCATAAATCATACCCCTTTTCAAAGGCAGAGAGGTAGTAGAGAGTCTCTCCGTCAGCGGAGAGAATGGCATCGCCCAGACGCGAGGAGACCGGGGTGAGGCGTACCGTACGTGCCTCAATGTTCTCTTTCTCTACAATAATCTGTTTGATCCCTTTGTGGTCAGAATCTTCTTTGCTGATAGTGGGATTGGTTCCCTTACCAGTACTCCTCTTGCTCTTCTCTTTCTCCGCACTTTTTTCAGACTCCTTCTTCATCTCTTTGCGGAGCTCGTACTCCTCTTTGCTGAGGCAATACTTGTCGTAGGCATCCTGATTGAGGAATACCAGCATCACATCATCCTGTGAACCCCAGGAAGCATGGGCTCTCATTCCGTAACGTTCGGTAGTGTAGAGGATAGCATTGCCATCCATTACAAAACGAGATCCTCCACAGGTATAGCCGCTGCGGGTGAGGGGGATCACCTCTCCGCCTTGCGCACTGACTAAGGCTATATCGGTATATGGGTCGTGGCGGTTGTCTATAACCTCTAAGGTAAACCATTGGCTGTCGGGACTCCAGCGGTAGTGGAATTCACCATTGGTTTCGTACCAGGTAGAGCCATCGGTCACAGTACGTACCTCCTTGCTCTTCATATTCATGACGCAGAGTTTGATGCGGTCCTCGATGAAAGCCAACTCATTGCCGTTGGGACTGAATTGCGGTACTGCCCGCTCTACCGTGGTAGAAGGGAGTAGAATCTCCTCCTCAATGCGTGTTGCGTGTGCGAAGTCGGGATCCTCCGGACGGGTCATACGGGCAACCACCAACTGAGATATTCCATTTCGTTCGCT
The DNA here is from genome assembly GCA_946056155.1 of uncultured Mediterranea sp. Classification (GTDB taxonomy): domain Bacteria; phylum Bacteroidota; class Bacteroidia; order Bacteroidales; family Bacteroidaceae; genus Bacteroides. The sequence continues at coordinate 12,942 of CAMGIP010000020.1, forward strand.
GCAATAGGCCAATGAGCGGCTGTCGGCTCCCCAAGTAAGCCCCTTCTCTGCTGCTGCAGTGTGGGTTACCTGCAGGGTGGTAGTATAGTCGGCTGAAGTAACGAACACTTCGCCCCGATAGATGAAGGCTACCTGTTTGCCATCGGGTGAAGGGGTACCCTGTGAGGCTCCACTACTCTGTACAAAGTGGATGGTTTGCGGTTCATTATCTGTAGTGAGGTTGATGGCTACCTTTTGAGGCTGACCATCGAGTCGTTGGGTGTAAATCTCACCATCATAGGTGTAGCAGAGCACTCCGTTGCTGCCCATGGATAAGAAGCGGACAGGATGTGTGGTGAAACGGGTCACCTGATTCATCTTCTCTGGTTGGCGGGCTGATAGGGCAAAGACATTCATAGACTCCCCTTGAGGTTCACTCAACAGATAGATAGTCTCACCATCGGGACTGAGGACGGGATTGCGGTCCTCTCCAGCCCGGTGGGTCAGGTTGGTATGTTTTCCCGTAGTGGTATCCATCACCCAGATATCTCGTGTGATGCTGGAGGTATGGTGCTTGCGCCATTCACACTCTCCTCCCTTTCGATCCTGGTAATAGAGTTTGGACCCATCAGCATTGAAGCATATCATTTCGGCAGGAGTGGCCAGTACCTGTTGTACACGTCCACCATCTACCGGTACGCGGTAGAGTTCTGTCATCGAGCTTTTGGGAAAGAGGGCGCTCTCTGCAGGATCCTGAATGGCTGCAGAGAAATAGACAAATTGTCCATCGGGAGAGAAACTCCAGGGAGTCTCTCCTGCCTGATGTGTGGTAAGCCGGCGGGCAGCACCTCCTGCTGCAGGCATTACGTAGATGTCCATACTGCCATGCCGGTCGCTGGCGAAGGCTATCTGTTTTCCGTCCGGACTCCATACGGGGTTACACTCGTAGGAAGGCTGGGTGGTAAGGCGGTAAGCTTCCCCACCTTTGGAGGATACTCGATAGAGGTCGCCTTGATAACAGAAGACAATTTGCTCCCCATCGGGTGAAATGCGTACATCACGCATCCAGAGCGGGGTGACGGCTTGAACAGCCGTGGCAGCACATGCTGCACAAAGGGTAAGGAAACGTTTCATCTATGGTCTTGTTTAGAATAATTAAGGTTGGACTCCCATTATCCATGGGTTATCTCATGTTTCGCGCTTTATAAATTATCTCTTTAGCGTTGTTGATTTGCTGGAATTTCTCTTCTGCTGCCTTCTTGACATCTTCACCAAGGGTAGCCACACGGTCGGGATGATGCTTGAGTGCTAATTTGCGGTAAGCTGCCTTTACCTCTTCGTTGGTGGCTGAGGGGTCGACCTCCAGCACCTTGTAGGCCTCTTCCACAGTGTTTCCACCGAGGTTCAGCATAGAGAGTACCTCCTCTTTGCTCAACCTCATTGACTCAGCTACCTCTTTAAGTGCTTCCACTTCTGCCTGGCAAACCGATCCGTCAGCCTTGGCAATCTCTGCCAGAAAAGCCAGCAGTTGCAGTCGCTGTTCGGTGGGTAGATTGTCTGCAATCTGTGCTCCGCATTCCCGTATGGTCTGCTTGAAGGCCAGCGGATTGTTGCGATCCATCTGCTTCCTCTGCTCAAAGAGGTTGAGTAGAATCTGCTCTCCCTGCTGCATCGCTCCGGGGCCGAAGTTGCGCCTGAGGAAATCACGCACATACTCCATCTCGCTATGCATCACCTTGCCGTCTGCCTTGATGATGTAGGAGGCCATCACCAGAAGTGAAAAAAGAAAGCTGTTACGTTGTTCCTGATATCCTCGAATAGTCTCCCTTCCGTAGCCGTTGTATCCTCCGCCATGGGAGTATTCTCCACGTCCTTGATAGGGATTATAATTCTGTTTATCGTCATCATCGCTACTGAATAGCGAACCTATGGCATATCCTGCGAGGGCACCAAGGGGACCTCCCGCCATGAATCCGATGATGCCACCTATCCATTTTGCTGCACTCATACGTTGTTTTCTTTGCTGTTTATTACATTGTTTATTTCTTTGCATCACGTTGTATCGGGTGTATTGCTACGTGATGTATTGCATTACCGAAACGTTCATACTTTATGTATGACGTCACTATAGGTTGTACTGCCGATTCTTGTTCCGCACCTCATGTTGCAAATTCAGGGCAAAAATAGCGAATCTATTTCTTTTTGCGGCAATTATCTGCTAATTATTCCTTGCGAAGTATGTTAATGACGCTTAATGTTGTCGCGAAATCTTTCTGTGATTGATGCTGGGTATGGGGATGGACAAAGAGTGTGTCGAGGAGAACTGTATCTGCATCGGGAAGTAAATCGGTTGGTAAAGAATAAAAAAAGAGTACTCTGCAATACCTTTTACGATAGGTATGCAGAGCACTCTTCTTATTGAAGGATTATCCCCGAAAGGATTCCTCGGAATCAATTGCGGAAGAGGAGTCCGTCACTGCTGTTGTTGATATCCACCGTGATGGGTCGCTGACGGTCCACCTCCTGTGCCAAAAGCTTCTTCGAGAGGTCGTTGAGCAGGTAGTGCTGGATAGCACGCTTTACCGGGCGGGCACCAAACTCGGGATCAAATCCGGCAGAGGCCAGGAAATCAATAGCCTGATCTGTGAGATTGAGTGTTACGCCATTGTCCTCCAGCATTTTCTGGATACCATGGATCTGCAGACGGACAATCTGTTTGATCTGTGGTTCGGTGAGTGGGAGGAACATGATGGTCTCGTCAATACGGTTGAGGAATTCCGGACGGATGCTCTTTTTCAACATGTTCATCACCTCACGCTTGGTCTCTTCCACTATGCTCTCCTTGTTGTTGCTGTTGAGCTTTTCCATCTGTGACTGGATATAGCTACTGCCCATGTTGGAGGTCATGATGATGAGGGTATTCTTGAAATTGACAGTTCGTCCCTTGTTGTCAGTCAGACGCCCATCGTCCAATACTTGCAACAAGATGTTAAACACATCGGGATGTGCCTTTTCAATCTCATCGAACAGCACTACAGAGTAAGGCTTACGCCGCACAGCTTCGGTCAGCTGACCGCCCTCATCGTAACCTACGTATCCAGGAGGCGCTCCAACCAGACGGGAAACGCTATGTTTCTCCTGATATTCGCTCATGTCAATTCGCGTCATCATCGTCTCATCATCGAAGAGAAACTCTGCCAGCGCTTTGGCTAGCTCAGTCTTACCCACTCCGGTGGTACCCAAGAAGAGGAATGAACCAATAGGCCGTTTCGGATCTTGTAATCCGGCACGGCTACGTCGTACCGCATCTGATACCGCCTCAATGGCCTCTTCCTGACCGATGACCCGCTTATGGAGCTCATCCTCCAGGTGGAGCAACTTCTCTTTTTCGCTCTGCAGCATCTTGCTTACAGGGATGCCTGTCCAGCGCGATACTACATCGGCAATATCCTCCGCATCTACCTCCTCCTTGATCATAGCATTGTCTCCCTGCATCTGATGGAGCTTCTGTTGCGTCTCCTCAATCTCTCGGTTTAGAGCCTGCAACTTGCCGTAGCGTATTTCTGCCACTCGGCCATAGTCGCCCTCGCGTTCCGCTTTATCAGCTTCGAACTTCAGGTTCTCTATCTCCACCTTGTGCTGTTGAATTATGTTCATCAAGCTCTTCTCACTTTGCCATTTGGCTTTGTATGAGTTCTCCTGTTCCTTCAGTTCGGCCAGTTCCTTGCCTATCTGTTCCAGCTTCGGCGTATCGTTTTCACGTTTGATTGCTTCGCGCTCTATCTCCAACTGCTTGATTTTTCGCGAAATCTCATCCAATTCTTCAGGAACGCTGTCCACCTCCATACGGAGCTTGGCAGCAGCCTCGTCCATCAAGTCGATGGCCTTATCTGGGAGGAACCGGTCAGTGATGTATCGATTGCTCAGTTCCACGGCAGCTATGATGGCATCATCTTTGATGCGCACATGGTGGTGATTCTCGTAGCGCTCCTTCAGTCCTCGCAAAATGGAGATGGTGCTCAGTGTATCCGGTTCGTTGACCATGACAATCTGGAACCTTCTCTCCAAGGCTTTGTCCTTTTCAAAATATTTCTGGTACTCATCCAGTGTGGTGGCACCGATACTCCGCAGTTCACCTCGTGCGAGAGCCGGTTTGAGAATATTGGCTGCGTCCATGGCACCTTCACCTTTACCAGCACCCACTAGGGTGTGAATCTCATCAATGAAGAGGATAATCTCTCCCTCGCTCTTCTTCACCTCGTTGATGACTGCCTTCAGACGTTCCTCAAACTCACCTTTGTACTTGGCACCAGCTACAAGGGCACCCATGTCCAAGGAATATACCTGTTTGTTTTTCAGGTTCTCTGGTACGTCACCCCTTAAGATACGGTGGGCCAGTCCCTCTACGATGGCGGTTTTACCGGTACCCGGTTCGCCGATGAGGATAGGGTTGTTCTTTGTGCGTCGGCTCAATATCTGCAATACTCGACGTATCTCTTCGTCACGTCCGATAACAGGGTCCAGTTTCCCGCTTCGTGCTGCCTCATTGAGGTTAATGGCATATTTTTCAAGCGACTGGTAGGTATCTTCAGAGGATTGTGAAGTGACGCGGTCTCCCTTCCTCAATTCCTGGATGGCTGCACGCAACTCCTTCTCCGTCATGCCGGCATCCTTGAGGATGGTGGCTGCCGTGCTCTTTACGTTCAACAGGGCCAGCAGTATGGGTTCAATTGAGACAAACTCATCGCCCATCTCTTTGGAGTACTGCTCTGCTTTCTGCAGCACCTCGTTGGTTTCACGGCTCAGGTAGGGGTCTCCACCCTGTACTTTAGGCAATGACTCCATCTGCTTATCGAGTACGAGGGAAATTTGCTGACCGTTCATACCCAGTTTCTGGAAGATAAAGTTGGTGACGTTCTCACCCACCTTCAATACACCCTGCAATAGGTGTACTGTCTCAATGGCCTGTTGTCCCCGGCTTTGCGCCAGATTCACGGCCTGTTGAACGGCCTCTTGGGCCTTGATGGTGTAGTTGTTGAAATTCATATCCGTAACTCCTTTCTTTATAATATAAGTATCAAATTCATGTTTTGTTTAATCGTTCTTCTCATTTAATCTGTCTGCTGCTTCTCTTTCCAGTATCCGCAGGCTCTCTATGGTTGGCTTGTCGTTTCCGAGGAAAAGCACATGAGGTGGGGCAAAGCCTTTGCCAATCCTCTTTTTCTGCCAATTTTTCAGATAGAGCCTTTTAGTATATGACATAATGTCTTGATTATGAGTGAGTTTGTGAAATTTTGTCAGTCTTATATGGACATTTCTTTGATTTTGCTTATCTTTGCCCAAAACGAATGAACGGAAAACAATTATGATCAACGACAATAAGATTGCTTTTGCAGCCAATGTGCTGCTGATAGACGTGAATTTCCTCCATCAGGTGGTGGCTGAGATAGTAAGGAGGAGTAAGGAGGAGGGCCGTGAGATGCCTTCTGTTGCGTGGGAGGAATGGGTCTCCTATCTCGCAATGGATGCCGGTCTGAAACCAGGCAAGAATGAGGTGCAAGTGCTTCTGTTACATGAAGCCGGTGTGGAGGAGGTGAGTTGCTGTTCGCCTTCAAAACTCTCGGACATAGACGGTAAGGCATGTGTTACACCGTTGGGTGAATTGCAGTTTGCCTGTGTGCCTACTGCTGGCATGACCACAATCAGTGAACTCTTTGCTGATTTGCTTCGTCTCGCCTTAGACTCCAAGGAGGTTCAGCAATTGATGCTTCTTCCCCAAGGCCTCCGTTGCTACGAGGAGGTGGAGACACAGCTGACCGACCTTTTTCATGAGCATCCCTTATGGGCCCGTAGGGTTACCTACTTCGTGCTTGCCCCCTCTACAGTGGCGCTTCCTTGTAAAGTGGACACAGCATTTTGCGCATTAGCGAAGGCATTACGTCTCTAAAATGAGGTGTCCTGCCCTCTTCTCAGGAAGAAAAGGAGATTATTCCCTTTTGTTTCTCGGAAAAAAATACGAACTTTGCATCGATTTTAGTGATTATACACCTTTAATAAAACAAGAGAATGACAAAAAGTGCATTGCAAATCGCAAGGGCTGCTTACCAGCCCAAACTTCCTAAGGCGCTCCAGGGTAACGTTAAGGCCGTGGATGGCGTAGCTACTCAATCTGTAGCAGACCAGGAAGCTATCAAGCAACTGTTCCCCAACACTTACGGTATGCCGTTGGTGAAGTTTGAAACTTCTGATGAGGCTCTCTCTTTCCCCGCTATCAATGTGGGTGTAATCCTCTCCGGTGGACAGGCACCTGGTGGACACAACGTAATCTCTGGTATCTTTGACGGTATCAAGAAGCTGAACAGCGAAAGCCGTCTCTTTGGATTTATCCTCGGCCCTGGCGGTCTGGTGGATCACAACTATATCGAACTGACTGCTGATATCATTGATGAGTATCGCAATACGGGTGGATTTGACATCATCGGTTCTGGCCGTACCAAACTGGAGAAGGTAGAACAGTTTGAAAAGGGCTATGAGATTATCAAGGAATTGGGTATTAAGGCCTTGGTAATTATTGGTGGTGACGACTCAAATACGAATGCTTGTGTATTGGCTGAGTACTATGCAGCCAAGAACTATGGCGTACAGGTAATCGGTTGTCCCAAGACTATTGATGGTGATCTCAAGAATGAAATGATTGAGACTTCATTTGGCTTTGACACGGCGTGCAAGACCTATTCTGAAGTAATCGGTAATATTCAGCGTGACTGTAACTCTGCTCGCAAGTATTGGCACTTCATCAAACTGATGGGACGTTCTGCATCTCACATTGCTTTGGAGTGTGCACTGCAGGTACAGCCTAACATCTGCATCATCAGCGAGGAGGTTGAACAGAAGGAACTCTCTCTGGATGACATCGTAACGAACATTGCTCAGATTGTAGCAGACCGTGCCGCCAAGGGCAACAACTTCGGTACTGTTCTTATTCCTGAGGGTTTGATTGAGTTTATTCCTGCTGTGAAGCGTCTGATTGCCGAACTGAATGACTTCCTGGCCAAAAATGCAGAGGAATTTGCTCAAATCAAGAAGTCTGCTCAGCGCGACTATATCATCCGTAAGCTCTCTCCCGAAAATTCAGCTATCTATGCCAGCCTGCCCGAAGGCGTGGCACGTCAGCTTACGCTCGACCGTGATCCCCACGGAAATGTGCAGGTATCACTGATTGAAACTGAAAAGTTGCTCTCTGAAATGGTAAGCACCAAGCTGGCTCAGTGGAAGGAAGAGGGCAAGTTCGTAGGTAAGTTTGCTGCACAGCACCACTTCTTCGGTTATGAGGGACGCTGTGCTGCTCCCTCAAACTTCGATGCTGACTACTGCTACTCACTCGGCTTTGCAGCTGCTGCGCTCATAGCCAACGGTAAGACAGGTTATATGTCATCGGTTCGTAACACTACAGCTCCTGCTGCAGAGTGGATTGCTGGTGGTGTGCCCATCACGATGATGATGAACATGGAGCGCCGTCATGGTGAAATGAAGCCCGTAATCCAGAAGGCTCTTGTAAAATTGGATGGTAAACCCTTCCAGGCTTTTGCTGCTCAACGCGACCGCTGGGCTACTGAAACCGATTACGTTTATCCCGGTCCTATCCAGTATTTCGGTCCCTCAGAAGTTTGCGACCAGCCGACTAAGACTTTGCAGCTGGAGCAGAACAAGTAATATTTGATTCAAGACAGGCTAAAGGTTAAGGCTCGTTCAGCGAATAGGCACCCGCATAATGTTCGTTAATGAAAGAAACTTATCCTAGTGGCTGACAGGTAAACCAAGGGCAGATGACTTTCCAAAAGAGAGTGTCTGCCCTTTTGTTCAAACAGAAGATGGCAGTGGAAAACGATAGCTCTCCTCATAAGAGTTCAGTCAGGCGCAAACGGATGCCCTTTGAACAGGTAGCTAAAAAAGCTACTACTGAACATAAACCTCCATTCGATTCCATAGGATCGAACGAGGAGCTTTCGTCATTGCCTTCATCTTCTGTAAGAATTGCGAAAGAGAAAATGACAAGGAAATCTTCCTCTTCTCGTGCTAAGAATTTGGAATCTAAGAGTGCTCGACAGCGAAAATCACGTTCACATGAACTCACCTTTGTCAGGAAACTAAGACGTTGGATAGTTGCCGTACTGATTGGCATCGTAATCTCTTGGGGATTTTATCGGTTTTGTGTACATCCCTATTCCTACCGTTGGAAGCCCTGCTATGGTTATCAAGAGTATGGTGTGTGTCTGCCTACTGAGTATCAGGTGCACGGACTTGATATTTCTCACCATCAGGGCCAGGTAGATTGGGATTTGTTGGCTTACCATCACAATCCACTTTTTCCGCTACGCTTCGTCTTTCTGAAGGCAACCGAAGGGGGAGATTTGGCTGATGAGCATTTTGCTTTCAACTTCGAGCAGGCTCGTGCGCATGGCATGATTCGGGGTGCTTACCACTATTTTATTCCCAAGACCGATCCGCTGAAACAAGCTGAGTTCTTTATCCGTAATGTGAATCTGCAGCAGGGTGATTTACCCCCTGTACTTGATGTGGAACGTACCGGAAGGCTTAGTACCTGTGAATTGCAGGAACGAGTGCTGACCTGGTTACGGCGAGTGGAGCATCATTATGGAGTGCGTCCCATACTCTATACAGGCTACAAGTTTCGAAAACATTATTTGTCTGATACCCTTTTCGATAGCTATCCCTACTGGATAGCTCACTACTATGTAGATTCTGTTTCCTACCGAGGAAAGTGGCATTTTTGGCAACACACCGATGTGGGGCGTGTGCCAGGTATTTCCAAACGGGTGGATCTCAATGTCTTCAATGGTACATTGGAAGAACTTCAGCATCTTACCCTCCAATGAGTAAAGAATGCTTTAATGTAATCAGGAAGTATTGGAATTCTCAATTATAATTCTTACATTTGCAGACAGGGTAGGGTGCCCTTTCATATATATAAATAGGTACGCGTACATTACATGATAATATACCCTCCAATGAGGATATGAGAATTGAAATAAGTAGCTTAAGATATGGTAGAGACGAAAAACTTCGTGGTTAATTTAGGCCGACAATTGGGAAGTGGTGGACATGAAATCGGGAAGAAATTGGCTGAACGGTTGCATATTGCTTTTTACGATAAGGAACTGATATTGTTGGCCTCTAATGAGAGTGGCCTCTGCAAGGAGATGTTTGAGAAAGCCGATGAACGTGCCTCATCCTTTCCTTTTGGAGGTTTAGTGGGTGGTCTTCGTTTCTTTAGTTTAGGTGCAGGTACGCTGATGTCAGATAATTGTTTGGATAATGATGCTCTCTTTAAGGTGCAGAGTGATGTGATTCGTAAAGTAGCTGCTGAGAATTCTGCCCTTTTTGTGGGACGCTGTGCCGACTACATTCTTCGTGACCATCCCCGTTGCGTCAATTTATTTATCTCTGCCTCCCCTGAGGCACGTATCAAGCGACTTTCCGAGGAGCGTCAGATTACTGCTGATCAAGCGCGGGATTTGATAGAGAAGGCTGACAGCTGCAGATCCAATTATTATAATTTCTACACTTTCAAAAAATGGGGTGATGCTGCCTCCTACCACTTCTGCATAGACTCTTCTGCCTTTGGTATCGATGCAACAGTGGATCTTGTTGAAGAGCTGGTGTGTAAGAAAATTGGCATCTGAGTATGGCAAATTACCTCAAAAGAAAGGTTTTAATTTTACTATGTTGAAAAACATAGTTTAGTAACACCCCTATTTTCGTTGCAGGATAAAGAAATAATGACTACTTTGCGCCCCCAAAGAAATAACGGGGCGTAATGCCTTTAAGTATGCACTTTAAATCTTAAGTAGTCATGAAAGTATATCAGACAAGTGAAATCAAGAACATTGCCCTCCTTGGCAATGATGGCTCAGGAAAAACCACTCTCACGGAAGCTTTGCTCTATGAGAGTGGCATTATAAAACGTCGTGGCAGAATCACTGCCAAAAACACCGTCAGCGATTACTTCCCTGTGGAACAGGAGTATGGCTATTCCGTCTTCTCTACGGTATATCATGTGGAGTGGAATGGCAAGAAACTTAATATTATTGACTGCCCGGGTAGTGACGACTTTGTGGGAGCAGCCATTACTGCCCTCAATGTTACTGATACAGCAGTTCTTCTTCTCAACGGCCAATATGGTCCTGAAGTAGGTACGCAGAACCATTTCCGCTATACTGAAAAACTGGGTAAACCGGTCATCTTCCTCGTTAACCAGCTTGATAATGAGAAGTGTGATTACGACATGGTGTTGGAACAGCTCAAATCAATTTATGGATCCAAGGTGGTTCCTGTGCAATATCCTCTCTCAACTGGTCCTAACTTCAATTCACTCATTGACGTTCTGTTGATGAAGAAATATTCTTGGGGACCTGAAGGTGGAGCTCCCACTATCGAGGAAATTCCCGCTGAGGAGATGGAAAAGGCCACGGAATGGCATAAAGCACTGGTTGAGGCTGCCGCTGAGCATGACGAGGGGCTGATGGAGCAGTTCTTTGAAAAGGAATCGCTCACAGAGGATGAAATGCGTGAAGGTATCCGCAAGGGTCTGGCTTGCCGAGGTATGTTCCCTGTATTCTGCGTTTGCGCTGGAAAGGATATGGGTGTGCGCCGTCTGATGGAATTCTTAGGCAATGTGGTACCTTTTGTTGATGAGATGCCTCCTGTGCACAATACGCGTGGTGAGGTGGTTAACCCCGATTCTGAGGGACCAACTTCACTTTACTTCTTCAAGACAGCCGTAGAACCTCATATTGGTGATGTACAATACTTCAAGGTGATGAGTGGTAAAGTGCACGAAGGCGATGACTTCAGCAATGCTGACCGTGGTTCAAAGGAACGTATCGCCCAGATTTATGCTTGCGCTGGAGCCAACCGCATCAAGGTAGAAGAGATGGTGGCTGGTGATATCGGTTGTACCGTAAAACTGAAAGATGTGCACACTGGCAACACGCTCAATGGTAAGGGTTCGGAGAGCCGTTTCAATTTTATCAAATACCCCAATTCTAAATATTCACGTGCCATCAAGCCGGTCAACGAGGCTGAAACTGAAAAAATGATGGCTGTACTCAATCGCATGAGAGAGGAAGATCCCACGTGGGTGATTGACCAGTCTAAAGAGTTGCGTCAGACTATTGTTCACGGTCAGGGTGAGTTCCATCTGCGCACGCTGAAATGGCGTTTGGAGAACAATGAGAAGATTATGATTAAGTTCGAAGAACCTCGCATTCCTTATCGTGAGACCATCACGAAGGCTGCGCGTGCTGACTATCGTCACAAAAAGCAGTCGGGTGGTGCAGGACAGTTTGGTGAAGTACATCTCATTGTAGAACCTTACTACGAAGGTATGCCTGCTCCGGATACCTACAAGTTCGGCAATCAGGAGTTCAAGATGAACGTCAAGGGTACTGAAGAGATTCCTTTGGAGTGGGGTGGTAAACTGGTATTTGTAAACTGTGTAGTAGGTGGTGCCATCGATGCTCGTTTCATGCCGGCTATCCTCAAGGGTGTCATGTCTCGTATGGAGCAGGGACCATTGACTGGTTCTTATGCTCGTGATGTGCGCGTCATCGTTTATGACGGTAAGATGCACCCGGTTGATTCTAACGAAATCTCCTTCATGTTGGCAGGACGTAATGCATTCAGCGAAGCCTTTAAGAATGCCGGCCCCAAGATTCTTGAGCCTATCTATGACGTAGAGGTATTTGTTCCGAGTGACAAGATGGGTGACGTGATGAGTGACCTGCAGGGACGTAGAGCTATGATTATGGGTATGAGCAGTGAGGCAGGTTATGAGAAGCTGATTGCCAAGGTACCTCTCAAAGAGATGTCTTCTTATTCTACTTCGCTCAGCTCACTCACCGGTGGACGTGCCTCCTTCATCATGAAGTTTGCCAGCTACGAACTTGTTCCTGGTGATGTACAGGATAGGTTGATTAAAGAGTTTGAAGCCAAGCAGAACGAAGAGTAATTTTGAATAGAAACTCATAACTTTCCATAGTTTGAGGTGAGTTGCGCAGTAGTGTGAACTCACCTCAACTTTTTTGTCCCGAGAGGAGGTCGCTCTTTTTTATATGAGATCTCTTCCTGTAGGGTGAATAAGTATAATAGCATGATTTTTGAATAGAAGACCTTTCAAAATCTTCACTTCACTTGAGTAGAGGAAAATAAAAAGATGGTAGTAATTAATCTATATTAACTAACAAAAACTCAAAATAATTGTTTTAGTAGTTATCGTATCAATTACGTGGAAATAATTAGTTAATATTTGGAAAATCGGGATTAAATCATATTAAAGTCGTAGGAATGTTAATTTGCAAGTGTTAATTTTGCGGTTATGAAAAAGAGTACGATTTGGATATTAGGTGTGGTTATGGGTCTTTCTTTCCTCAGCTTGTTGTATCTGCAGATAAGCTATATTGAGGAGATGGTAAAGATGCGTAACGAACAGTTTGATGAGTCCGTGAAGCGTGCCTTGATGGCCGCTTCCAAGGATGTGGAATCAGCAGAGGTGGATCGTTGGTTGCGAGAAGATATCTCCGAAGCCGAGAAGAAGGTGTGGGAGCAAACGCAAGGTAGCGGGTCTATAGTGAGCACCCAGCAATTCACGTTGAGCAATCCGGATGGGTCCATCAGCCAGCATGTGGAGCTAAAGACATTCACCAGCAAACCGGCTCCTTTGCCCAGGGCGATGATTTCCCGGAAGCATGGAACCAAAACTATACCTCAGACGTCACGCTCTTTGGCGGATATGATTAAAAACAGGTATCTCTACCAGAGAGCTTTGTTGGATGATGTGGTATGGCAGATGATTTATAAAGCCAGTGACAAACCCATTGAAGAGCGCGTCAACTTCAAGCGGTTGGATCAGTTCATCAAATCGGGTTTGATTGATAACGGCATTGATTTGAAGTACCATTTCAGAGTCAAGGATAGTGATGGCAGAGAGGTTTATCGTTGTTCGGACTTTACGGATGAGGGCACGGAGAATTCCTATATGCAACCGCTTTTCCTGAACGATCCTCCTGCTAGAATGAGCGTTATGCAGGTGCACTTTCCCGGAAGGAGAGATTACATCTTCGATTCGGTAAGCTTTATGATACCCTCGCTCATCTTTACAGTGGTACTGCTTGTTACTTTCATCTTTACCATCTACATTGTCTTCCGTCAGAAGAAGTTGACAGAGATGAAGAACGACTTTATCAATAATATGACTCATGAATTCAAGACACCTATTTCTACCATCTCTTTGGCTGCTCAGATGCTGAATGACCCAGCGGTAGGCAAGTCACCCGCTATGTTCCAGCATATTTCCGGTGTTATCAATGATGAAACCAAGCGGCTGCGTTTTCAGGTGGAGAAGGTACTTCAGATGTCAATGTTTGACAGGCAAAAAGCCACGCTCAAGACAAAAGAGATTGATGCCAATGAGTTGATACGTGGTGTGGTTAAGACCTTTGCCCTGAAGGTGGAGCGGTATAATGGAAAGATTGATACTGACCTTGCTGCTGTCAATGCCATGGTGCTTGCCGATGAAATGCACCTGACCAATGTGATTTTCAACCTTATGGACAATGCAGTCAAGTACAAACGGCAGGATGTGGACTTGAGGTTGGAAGTGAAGACGAAAAATGAGCAGGGTAAGTTAGTGATAACGGTGCAAGACAACGGCATCGGTATCAAGAAGGAGAACTTGAAGAAGATTTTTGATAAATTCTATCGTGTGCATACGGGTAACCTGCATGATGTCAAAGGTTTCGGATTGGGTCTGGCTTATGTTAAGAAGATCATTACTGACCATCGGGGAACTATACGCGCTGAGAGTGAACAGGGAGTAGGGACTAAATTTATTATTGTATTACCATTAATTAAAAACGATTGATATGGAAGAAAAATTGCATCTTTTGCTGTGCGAAGACGATGAGAATCTTGGCATGTTATTGAGAGAATATTTGCAAGCCAAAGGATATGCTGCTGAGTTGTGTCCTGATGGTGAAGCTGGTTATAAAGCTTTTATGAAGAATAAGTACGACCTGTGTGTCTTCGATGTGATGATGCCTAAGAAAGATGGATTCACGTTGGCTCAGGAGGTTCGTGCAGCTAATTCTGAAGTGCCTATTATCTTCTTGACGGCCAAAACACTCAAGGAGGATATACTGGAAGGTTTCAAGATTGGTGCTGACGACTATATCACCAAGCCCTTCAGTATGGAAGAGCTTACGTTCCGTATAGAGGCCATTCTGCGCCGTGTGCGTGGAAAGAAGAACAAGGAGAGCAGTGTATATAAGATAGGTAAGTTTACCTTTGATACCCAAAAGCAGATTCTTTCCATTGGTGAGAAACAGACTAAGCTCACAACAAAGGAATCAGAGTTGCTCGGACTGCTTTGTGCGCATGCAAATGAGATTTTGCAGAGAGATTTTGCATTGAAGACCATCTGGATTGACGACAATTACTTCAATGCTCGCAGTATGGACGTTTATATCACTAAGTTGCGCAAGCATCTGAAAGAGGACCCTGCTATTGAGATTATCAACATCCATGGCAAGGGATACAAGCTGATTACTCCGGAGCCTGAAAACTGATTGGTGTAACCTCTCGGTTTCGCTCCGTAACTCCTGTTGCCGGCCTTTGTAATATATTCAAGGTCGGCAACAGGAGACAAAAAACCCCTCCTCGATACAAATCGGGAGGGGATTTTTGTTTGTATAGGCAGATAAATTAGTCTGCCAATCTCTTGTTGAGTACGATGTAAAGTACCAGGCCGCCAACTGCCATGAAGGCGCAAGTACCCAAAATGGCATTGTTATTTACGTTGCCAGTAAACTGACATGCAATCAAGATAACGGCAGCCAAGAAAATCAATATCAGACCCAAATTTTTTAATAAACCTTTCATGTTGTGTGTATTTTAATTTTAGATGATTATACGTTAACTCTTTTGTGTGACAAAGAAAAGCATCATTCTTCAACGACCGAAATAATTAGGTAAAAAAACTCTTAATCTCTTGAAAATAATGGCTTGTTGCC
>CAMGIP010000021.1 GCA_946056155.1 uncultured Mediterranea sp.
CTATATTTCCCATGCCAGTATAGGGGGTGCGCTGCTCTGTCATCTGTAAGAATTGTGAGAAATCAGCCCCTTGTCTTCTGAATCTTTCCAAAGCCGCTCTTCCATATGCTGCCCGCTCTTACACATCTTACAGTTTACAGTTGTTCAGCACCAGGGTATGCCACTCCACTGGCCCATCAGTCACTCTTCTACAGCGCATGAAAAGTGAACGGATATCCCCGTTTTGGGTGGGTGGATATCATCCGTTTTCAGCATCATGGCGAGAAAAAAAAGGCTGGAGTAGATTACAAATGGAGTTCAACCTCTTTTCCAAATGGGGCAAGCGACAACCCAGCCATCTTGAAATGTTGTTTGGCAAAGGGGATTCCAATAATGGTAATAAAGAGCAACACACCGAAGATGAGGTGCATCAGACAGGCCCACAGTCCACCGAAGATTATCCACAGAATGTTAAGCGGAATACGGATACAACCGGTAGGGCACTCCGTATCCTTGACTTCTGCACCGAAAGGCCAAAGGCACAGCAGGCCTATCTTGAAGGTCTGTAACGCTACGGGAATACCGATGATGGTGACGGCCATGGCCAGACTACCCGTGAAATAACCTATGGCGGCTTCAAGACCACCGAAAACCCACCATAACAAATTGCCTATTATTCTCATAATTGATAAAAAATTTGATATAATACGTAAAATCATTTCTTGATAATTCTTAAACAAAAGCGATGGCCTAGGTCCATCACTCTCTCACAAAGTGAGGATAGTCTTCTTCGCCCAACTGAGGTGTATATTCAAATCCTTCATAGCTGAAGGCCTTCAGCTCATCGGGCATGACGAGACGGTTCTGCAGTATGAACCTGACCATGGCTCCACGGCACGATTTGGCCCAAACGGCCTGCATCTTCAATCTTCCGTCTTTCTGTCGGACATAGAAGAGCGGATGGATGACCCTGATCTCTTGACAGACCCGATGCCAGTCGAAGAGATGTTCATACTCCTCGGTGGAGAGATGGACGAGCACCCCGTCATCAGCCTGTACGCTCTCGATGAGCAGGTCGGTCAGCTTATCCTTCCAATACTGGTTGACAGGCTTGTCGTGGGTAGCTTCCAAGGATACGCAATGCTCCATGCGATAGGGTACAATACCGTCCATGGGGCGGAGCAGACCGTAAAGGAAACAGGTAATCCAGAGATGCTTCTGCCCATACAGCAGAGCCTCTTCGCTCAGGGAACTTGCCCGTAGATGCTTGTAGGCCTGTCCATTGTAGGCCAGTAGGGCAGGCATTTTTGGCGCATGATGGAAGTTATGGAAGCGCTGCCAATTCTCCGCAGCCAGCTTGCGGCTGCAATCCAGCTGGCGGGCTAGCTCTTCCACGTCCATCCGGGCCATCTCTGCGGCCAGCTCATCAGCTACAGACTGGAATAGGGGAGAGGTGAGCGGCTGGCGTTCTACCTTCTCAAACATAATCTTGGCGTTTGCTAATAGTATCTGCATTTACAATTTTTGATTTTTAATTTACATTGTCGGCAGCAGGCAAAGCTATGTCCGTGAACTCAATGGCCCATCAGATGCTTGATGGCGGCAAGAGGATGATAGAGGATCATCCTCGGTCCTGACCATCGCATCACCTTCCTGATGTGCTCCTTCATGTCAGGTCGATAGCAGTGGATGGGGCATTTCTTGCAGGTTGGCTTATCGTTGCCGAAGCGGCATCTGTCCAGTCGCCGATGGGCATAATCCAACAGCTCCTGGCAGGACGGACAGAGCATCTTGTTGCCCTCCCTCTTCCGGCAATAGAGACGTATCATCTGCTCTACTACATCCTTCTCCTCAGTGATTCGATTCTTTCTCATTTCGTTACATGGCGCGTCCATACTTCATCTCGTCACCGTTGGCATCATACTGCTTGCGTTTGCCTACGGGAGGCTCTGTGAGTGTGATACGCACTATGGCTGTGCGTGACATGCTCCGCTCCACGGCTGAATCAAAAGCCTCCATGTGATGGGGCAGGAAGCGCAGACAGATGGCCCGGAGCGCCTCGCGCTTTTCCGTATCGTCAGTGACCAGTTCTGCCCGGCCAAATGCTATGGCCGACTTAAACTCCAAGGTGAAGCTACCGTCCTTGGGACCCACCGTAGGCTTGCATTTGGTTACTGCCGTCAGGCATACGTTGGGGTTTGTTTGCAGGATGTCTAACTTCTTACCCTCCAGAGCACAATGAAAATAGAAAGTCTGCTCATCGGTACGGGCCAAGGACAAAGGAACGGCATACGGCATACCCTCTCCATCCGTCATGCTGACGGTGATATAGGGTGCCTTATCCATCACTTCTAGTGCCCAGGCGGCATCCATTTCTCTGCTTTTCTTTCTCATGTTGTAAATTCTTATTACTTGTTATTCCTGATTTCCAATGTGATGTCCATATAGGTCCTCTTGCCGTTGATATAGTCGGCATAAAGTTCCTCTTCGTTTCGACCTTTCAGGATGTGGCATTTGCCGCACAGGTTGCAGTTGTGCAGGCATTTCCATTCGCTCAGTACATACTCCAAGCGCTCTTCCCGAGTTGACGATTCAATAGAGGGTGCACTCATGATGGTTCAATTTGCCCAGTTGATATACCCAGGAACTGGTAGGTGTATGCCGTACATGATGGTTCGTGGCTGATGCTGCTCTTCTGATTCTTCTCTTCATATATCTATATCTTAAACGTTTTTCAATGTGACTGCAAAGATAGAGATTACGAACGAAAGCATGGGGATTGCAGCTGGATTTTTTCGATATTTTTCCAGGCGCAATCCCCATTAGGTTAAGGTAAGAGCAGCTTGCTTACCTCAGCCGGGTTCAAAGCCCACTCGTAGGTGTATGACTCATCGGCTTCGTCGGCAGTATCAACCAACTTGATATGCTGTGCCTTGGCCTTCAATTCGAGGAGCTCACCAATCGTTTTTTTGGATTGGAGTTTGTTAAGCAATGCCTCGATAGAGGTGCTGTCAACTCCTTGGATGGTTTGTGCCGTGAAGGGCATTTCGAGCCAGATGATCTCCCGCTTCTCCACATCAAGCACACCGAATACCAATCCTTTGCTCAGATTTCCCTCGCTGATCCGTACCATGTGTTGCACGCAGGAGGGGTCGTAAGCTACGCCTGTCTCTTCCGAAACCTTCATGGGATAGGCTGAGTTCATCCAGCCCACTACAAGGTTGGGGCTTAGCGTGCCACACGAGAATGCATTGGTGGTAAAGGTTACATAGCGGGCATGGGCAGCTTCCAGTTCCGGTAAGGAGAGCTCGATGTATTCTGCAGTACCTACCTTATCAGGAATGGAACGGATGTCACCCGAGTGCTTTGCACCTACAGTCGTCAGCGAGTAGTAGGCACACTCTACAACTTGATTGTCCGGCAACGCGATACGGCAACTCAAGTCCATATCAAGGTGTTGGGCAGGCAAGCCTTTGCCCCATTGCATGAAGAGACGTACGGCATCGCCTTCCACCGGGAAACGGGTTCCCATCAATGCGCATGACGTGTCTTGGATAGTGGTTGCCCGATCTCCGACACTGACGGGGATAGCGTAGAGTTTAGGGTCGATGTAGATAGTCATGGATTTAGTCGTCTGGGCAGCAAAACGGCGTTCCATGGACGATAGGTATATCTCCTTTACCTTGTTGGCCATCTGCATTCTGGTCTCTTCATCGTAGAGAACCAGCAACTTGTTTGGCGGAAGAGTGTAGGTCGTTCCAGTGATCGGTCGGGCCAAGCGTGTTGCATCAGCATCGAAGTAGTTCTCTGCTGTATTGGCCAAGGAGAGCAACAGGCGGGCGGGTAGCTTGTCCGCAACTGCATGGAATGCGCCCAGCACCTTGTCATAGTCAAACCGCAGCATAGTGGCAAACAGACAACGTGCAAAGAGTCCCGGACGCTCTTTCAGCAGGGAGAGCACCTTGTCCCCGTCATTCTCGAAACGGGCTCGATCTACCCGTCCCTGCCAAGTGGTGTAGTCCTGCTTGTAGAACACATCAAGGATTTCTGCGAGATGTTCCATGCCCGGCTTACGGGAATACTCGCCGAGACGCAGAGCGCGGATCATGCGCACCCACATACCCCGTTTGGGATTCATGTTCTCTGCTGCCTGCCTAGCCGACAAGGGAAGGGCATTCATCCAAAGGGCCACCCAATGGCAAGTCCTTCGGCTATACTTCAGCATGAGATTTTTTCTTTTGTTCTCGGCTGCCTCCTGAACCATGTCAAGCGGACTGCGAAAATGGCGGTACACTCTTTTTGTTCCGGCAATCAGGGTTTTCGGTTCTATTATCTGCAGGTGGCCGGTCTTCTTGTACCAAAGATAACGCAGAATGTCCATAGGTGTCTTCAACAGGGCAGATGCCTCCTGGGCCCTTCTGTTTTCTACCAGGGTGTCGATGACCAGCATAGCCGTCTCCTTCATGGGGATGTCCGTTTCTGTCGGCAGCTCATACTGGGTAAGCAGCTGTTGCAAAGAGTCTTTCTGTGTAGCATCCAATGGAGTGACAGACGACAAGAGCGAGGAGAAGGTGCTCTTCATCTCAACCTCGGTAAACAAGCGAAGTTCCTTCAACTTGCTTCCCTGACCCTTAAAGACAAAGTCTGCGGTCTGGAAAGGAGTGCCGCAGAATGGGCAGCCATTGTACCGCTCCAAGGGGAAAGTACCTTGAGGGATGAAGTGACCACATCTGAGCGTTGTACCCTCGATACCGGCCTCCTCCCCACCCAACAGATTGGCCATCAAGGTGATGAGGTGATCGACAGAGGATTCACCGGTAGGCACATCCCACTGTTTGAGGAGTGGAGCCCAGTTGAGGTCTATGCCCATCATGGAATAGATGCACTCCGTGATTCCGGCGAGAGTGTCTGCAGATACGGTATAAAGTGCGTGTAGCAGTTCCTCGCTCACACAGAACCCGTTCTCTCTCAGCCGTGCCACGAATGCCATTCCCGGAACGGTAGCCTTAGCATGTTTGTCAATCTCCTCACGAGAGATATTGAGGTACACAGCGTGATAGCGCAAGGCAACTGCTGTCAGTGTCCAGTTCATAGCTGTAATTGTTTATAAGGTAATTGAGCAACAAAAAAATGGGATATCATCCCTTATAAATCATTGAAAAGAAGTATGTTGCTCTTGAACCTTGGTTATTAACATAAGTCAGTTTCAGTCAAATCTTGTAGTTGAACTGCGAGCAGGATTCGAACCTGCGTCTTTGGGTTCCACTTTCTCTATCCGCTGAGCTATCGAATAACTTCTCAAGCTTCTCTCTTAAGAATGAACAAACAGGGTGCATTTGCCCATTTTCAAGATATACCCGAATCATCGGATTGCAAGTGCAAAGTTATAAATGCTTTAACGAACTCTTTCTGCGTAACGAGAAAAACTTTTGTTAAATACATCTAAATTGCCCGATTTTCTTAAAGGCACTCAGATGCAGCCTTCTCTAATGCTAACAAATACCTCTTTTTATCCACTCCTCCTGTGAAACCAGTCAGGGAGTGGTTGCTGCCAATGACGCGATGGCAGGGGATAAGAATGTCGATGCCATTGGCACCGATGGCTTGTGCCACGGCTCTTACACTCTTTGGATTGCCGATGCGCTGTGCTATCTCCATATAACTTCTTGTTTCCCCGTAGGGAATGTCGAGCAACTCCTTCCATACGCGGAGCTGGAAATCTGTCCCTACAGGGTGCAGGGGGATAGTGAACTCCTTGCGATTGCCCGCGAAATGGTCGTCAAGCTGCAGCTTTGTCTGCTCAAGGAGTGGGGAAGACGCTATCCTGAAATCTGCATTCACATATCGTCCAATCCTACGTCTGTTTCGCTCGGCACAAGGCATCCCGTTCCAGTCGCACAGACAGAGCTTATCGTCCATCGATGCCAAGATGAGTTCCCCACAAGGTGATCTGTAGTATTGTATGCAAATCACCTGTGCGTCCTTATTGTTTTTATTCATAATCACACTACAACTTGATATTTTGCGCACTACCAGTCGAACTCACAGTCGCAGTCATCATTATAGATGTCAGGATCATATGTGTCGTGGCTGTCATAGTCGTTGTGATCTTCTTGGTCATGGCAGCTGTCATCATAGCTTGGGTGATACCCACGACTATAGTCAGAGGTATGTTCATGCCTCTGTTGATCATCGTCATGCCTTTTTTTCTTCAAGTTATTTAAAATTGCGGTGGCAAATAAGAAGTCTAAAAGTCCCATACCTTTATATATTTAATACCCGTTGGCGGAATAAATTTCAAATAATATGAATCAAAAGAAGTTGCACATATCGCAGAATATTAGCAACTTAGATTGCTCAATCTTTAAGTTATACTATCAGGTTATGTGCAACTTGTACACAAAGTTCGTTAGATTTTTGGAGATATGCAAGCATTTCTCCAACGGATTAGTCACAGAGAAAGGAAATATTCTCAGGCCAGGTCCCGTTCCCCGCTTTTCAGATTTGGAAGTCATCGCATTGAGTATGGCTGCAGAATCGGAAGAAATCGATAGTGAAAACTGGTTGTTCGAATCCATATCCCGTGGTAAACGTTGTAAGATGGGAACTAATGGTGATTATGCAAAAGCACCAGACTTCGGATATTGTGCATCTCAGGGCATCTACTTCTTTGGATATAAGCTTCATGCACTTTGCGGTTTGAGTGGCGTTATACATTCTTATGAACTGTCCAAGGCTAGTGTGCATGACATCAATTACCTCAAAGATATCAGGCAGGTTTATCATGACTGCAACCTACCGTCTTGATGTCTTTCAAGAGGTATGCTCCAACCCGATTCACTCTCCATGAACTTGATGTCTTCGAATACCTGACGGCGACTGACGTCTCCTATTCCATTATAGTTGCACAAGGCCTCTTCGCATTTGTCGATGAGGTCTTCCAAGTAGTATCTGTGCCGATGGTCCCGAAAACATTTGTCGAGCGTCCTGGTAGCGGATAGCAGCATTCTTGTATGTTGGCATAGCAATAAATCTTTATTTCCCTACACAAAAATGTTTAAATATATTACTCAAAATTTCATTTGAAGTTACCTCTCCGACAATATCGCTCAAGTGGAAAATACATTCGCGGATGTCTTGAGATACGAAATCTCCACTTAGGTTATCGGCCAATCCTTGGGACACTCTGCGGATGGAGGCTAATGCCAACTGAAGAGCTTCGTAATGGCGGGCATTGCTGACAATGACATCTTCCTGACTGAGCTGTGGCAACTGGGCAGCTTCCATCAGCCATTGCTCCAGCTCAGCAATGCCTTGATGAGCTTTGGCTGAGATGCACAGACTCTTTACCTCCGAGGGGAGGGGAAGTGTGGAGAGGAAGTCAGCGGGGACGAGGTCGGCTTTGTTGAAAAGAATGAGGAGCTGCTTCTCTTCACAAAGCGGAAGAATCTGGGAGGAGAGCTGGTTGATCTGCTCCTCGGCACAGGTGGAGTCAACCATCCAAAGTACAATCTCGGCTTGTTCAATCTTTTTGAATGTACGGGCTATGCCAATACTCTCAATGGTGTCGTTGGTGGAGCGAATACCGGCTGTATCTATGAAGCGGAAAAGGACACCTCCTATGGTGATGCAGTCTTCGATAACATCACGTGTAGTACCGTGGATATCACTCACGATAGCTCTTTCATCACCTACCAGAGTATTGAGGAGTGTGGATTTTCCAACGTTGGTCTCGCCCACGATGGCCACGGGCACACCGTTCTTGAGTGCGTTGCCCGTGCGGAAGGAGTGGACCAGGCGGGAGAGCTTATCTTCGATCTCCTGAGCTAACTGTTTGAGTTCCTCACGGTTGGCAAACTCCAACTCTTCGTGGTCGCTGAAGTCGAGCTCCAGTTCGATAAGTGAAGTGAAATGAAGCAGACGCTCGCGAAGTTGGGAGAGCTCGCGGCTGAACTCGCCCCTCATCTGATTCATGGCCAACCGATGGGAAGCTGCCGATGTGGAGGCTATCAGATCGGCTACAGCTTCGGCCTGACTCAAATCCATCTTGCCGTTGAGGAAGGCACGCTGGGTAAACTCACCGGGGTGGGCCAGTCGGGCACCTGCACCAATCAGCAGCTGGAGCACCCGCTGCAGGATGTAGGCTGAACCGTGACAGGAAATCTCGACACTCTCCTCACCCGTATAGCTGTGGGGAGCGCGAAAGATGCTGACCAGAACTTCATCGATGATCTCTTCTCCATCCATGATACGTCCAAAGGTCAAGGTATAAGCCTTGCGGTCAGCCAACCTTGCATCGGCTTGCTGCGGACGGAAGAGGGTAGAGGTAATGGCTATGGCGCGGGGGCCGGAGAGACGGATTATGCCAATGGCACCTCCTTGTGAAGTGGCTATGGCACAGATGGTATCTGTTGGGTTGTTCATCATATCTTTTTTCTATGTCTTATCAAATAGTCAGCGCAGGCTGACGGTTTGCGTGATGAGCAGCGCCACCTGCTCTAAGTAGCGTTGGTCTGTTTCGTCAAACTGATTGAGCCGGTCACTGTCGATATCAAGTACGCCTACTACTTCTCCGTCCTGGACAAGAGGTACAACAATCTCTGAACGAGAAAGGGAGCTGCAGGCGATGTGTCCGGGAAATTGTTCTACATCGGGCACTACCTGTGTGCAGCGTTCAGCCCATGCGGTACCACACACGCCACGTCCACGGCGAATCCGGAAGCAAGCCGCACTTCCCTGAAAGGGACCGAGCACCAGATGGTCGGCATCTTTAACAAGATAGAAGCCTACCCAGAAATGGTGGAAGGCTTCGTGAAGGGCAGCACTGACATTGGCCAGTACGCTGATAGCCTCTGTCTCACCGGAGATGTAGGCGGCAAGCAGGGGAATGAATTGCTGATAGCGCTCCTCTTTGGAGAGCGTGGAACTGAGAGAAAAACTGGTTTCCAAAATTGATCTGTTATTGGGGTAAAATTCACCCGCCCCTCAAGCTGCTAACCCGAGGGGCGGGTGATTATGGTTTTCAAATCCGCTCAAGCACCAACTGGATGAGCTGGTCGATGTTGCCCTTGTAGTTGGTGTTGCTTTGCTTGTTCAGGCGGTCGGCAATCACCAGACAGACCGTGGTGGCTCGGTGTCCCAGCAGTCTGGATAGTCCAGCCAAGGCAGAACTCTCCATCTCGAAGTTGGTAATCTTCCGCCCTTGATACTCAAAGCTTTCAATCTTCTCGTTCTGATGGGGATCAGCGAGCGGAATGCGCAACTGCCGTCCTTGCGGACCATAGAATCCTCCACAGGCCACGGTAATGCCATGTACCATATCGTCACCGGCTATGCGGTTGCAGAGCTCGCTGTCGGCACGAATGACATAGGGGTAGGGGGCACAGAGGTTGCCGCTCCAACCCAGATGATTGAGCAGGGCCCGTTCCATGGGCAGGTCACAGACGGCATTGCGTCCGGAATAGAAGTTGAGCAGTCCATCAAAACCTATACTGATGTCCGAGCAGATATAGGTACCGGCTGGTGTGAATGGTTGCAGACCTCCACAGGTACCGAGACGTACTATTTCCAACTGACGAAGCTCAGGCTTGATTTCTCGGGTGACAAAGTCAATATTGGCCAGAGCATCCAGCTCATTGACTACGATGTCTATGTTGTCACAACCTATTCCTGTGGAGAGCACGGTGATGCGCTTTCCATGGTAGTTGCCCGTCACGGTATGAAATTCTCGATTGCTCGCCTCGCACTCCTTCTGCTCAAAATGCGAAGCTACCAGAGCAACCCGTCCAGGGTCACCCACTACAATCACCTTGTCGGCCAACCATTCGGGCTTGACGTGCAGGTGGAAAACAGAACCATCCTGATTGATAATCAGTTCGGATGAAGCGATAGACTTGTTCATGATTCTTTCCGTTTTAGGTTACACTTCTGTTATCTAATACTCCTGTTGCCTGTCTGTGACATGCTTATGCCTTGGGCTGTGAGGGCTTGGAGATGGATTCACGCATTTGGGTATCTGCTTCGATATTCTTCATGCGGTAGTAGTCCATAATGCCGAGGTTGCCGTTACGGAAGGCATCTGCCATGGCTTTGGGCACTTCGGCTTCTGCTTCAATCACCTTGGCACGAGCCTCCTGAGCCTTGGCCTTCATCTCCTGTTCGCTGGCCACAGCCATAGCGCGCCTCTCTTCGGCTTTGGCCTGAGCAATGTTTTTGTCGGCATTGGCCTGGTCCATTTGCAGTGCGGCTCCGATATTCTTACCTATATCGATGTCGGCAATATCGATGGAGAGAATTTCGAAGGCAGTACCTGCGTCCAGACCTTTGCGGAGTACGAGCTTGGAGATGGAGTCGGGGTTCTCCAGCACAGTCTTGTGGCTCTCGCTGGAACCGATGGAGGAGACAATGCCTTCACCTACACGGGCCAGTACCGTATCTTCACCGGCACCACCCACCAGTTGACGGATGTTGGCTCTTACCGTCACGCGTGCCTTGGCTATCAGCTGGATACCATCCTTGGCGACAGCGGTCACCGGAGGAGTGTCAATCACTTTGGGATTGACCGACATCTGAACGGCTTCGAACACATCACGTCCAGCCAAATCTATAGCCGTAGCCATTTGGAAGGGGAGTTCGATATTGGCTTTGGCAGCCGATACCAGCGCATGCACCACTTTCTCAACATGTCCTCCGGCCAGATAGTGCGCCTCCAGCCCATCGCGCGTGATGTTGTTCAATCCGGCCTTATGTGCCTCAATCAATCCCGGTACAATGATGTAGGGGGGGACGTTACGGATGCGCATCAGGAAGAGTTGCACCAAAGAGATACTCACACCCGACACCTTAGCTGAGAGCCATAGGAAGAAGGGAACATAGTGAAAAAAGATGGCCAAGAAGACCAATCCTCCCACCACTAAGGCAAAGATAAGGTAAATAGAATTTGATTCCATAATAATGATTAATGAATAATTATTTAATGAATAATGAATAATTAATAATTAAGCAATGCGCAATGGGTTAAGCCGGCTCTACCAAGATGATACCATCTACTATGCGATGGACCACAATGGGTGTCTTGGCATCGATGAATTCGCCAGTGGACTTCACCTCCACGATCTTTCCGTCGAAATCTGCATAGCCAATCAGTGCCAGCCGGGTGGTTGTAATACCTTCATCACCCACCCTCAGACTCTCTTCAGCAGAGCGGTCTATTTGGGAATCGATGCTACTGTTCAATGCGATACGGTCCAGCATCTTGGATTTCATGAAGATAATCAGCGAAGCAACGACCGTCACGGCTGAAATGGCCAACGTTATCCATCCGCCCATGGCTCCAAGATGGACAAAGGCGTAGATGTTGGCATAAATGAGACAAGCCGCAGCCGCGAGGCCGGCCAAGCTGATGCCGGGAATAAAAAAGAGTTCAGTCAGCAGCAACAATATGGCAGCGACCAACAGTACAGCAATAATCAGAATGTCTATCATAATCTCTTGTTTTATCAATTAGTCGTTATTTCCTTCCTTTTCTCACATCTCTTACGGCAAGAGCAACTCTTTCTTGTGAATCTACCGATACTCCCTCGTTTCAAGCCTTCCCCTTGAGCTCCTCTGCCCTCACTTTGTTGGCCTTCTGGTCAAGGAGCAGCAGCAGTTCTTCCACCCGTTTCTCCAAATCGAGGAGGGCAGGAGCAAGTCTCTGTTTCTCTTCTTCGTTGCTGTTGGCATACCGGTTGCGCATCGAGTCCAGCTTTTGGTCCTGTTGTGAGTAGGCGTTTTGTAACTGCTGATAAGCCTGAAAGAGCTTGGCTGCCGTTTGTGACTGGAACTCCTCCAATCGGTGATAGACTCTTTCGTCATTGACCACAAAGAGAAAATCGCCCTCCTGTTGCTCCATGCTCTTCTCTTTATGATTCTCCCTGAATCGCTCCAAGGCTATCTGTACCTTGTCGGGATGAATCCAGGTGGATTGAATGGAAGAGAGTGAGGCCAATTTCCTCAGCGTTGCCTTATCCGTAGCATCATAGTCATAGACCTGTTTGGATTCATTGGGGATAAACAGATAGATACATACCTTTCCCTCAGGCTGATAGCGGTCAGAGACAAACCATCCGATGTGATTATATTCATCGATGGCATACATGTAATCGTTGAAAGGCGAATTGAAGGGCATACCGATGTTCTCCGGAGTCAGATAGCTGTCGTTGGCCGTATTGTAGCGGGTGACGAAGATGTCATATCCCCCCATGGAGTCCTCTCCATCTGAGGCGTAGAAGAGGGTAAAGCCATCTGAAAGTACGAAGGGGAAGTTGCTATGTTGCGCTTCGTTGATCTTACCAGGCAGTAGAGTAGGGGTGCTCCACTTATCCAGTTGCTTGTTGCTTCCGGCAAGAGCCATTCGTCCATCTTCTTGTACCTCAGAGAAGTAGATCTTATTGCCGATTTGCGTTTCATAGACCGTACCCCCGCTTTTGCCATTCTCGCCAAAGAATTCGGCATAGGTATGCAGCTTACCCGATTCATCGCTCAATCGGTAGTGCGAAAGAAACGTCTCCTTATCCACCACGATGCTGTCAAACACCTCCACCTGTTCCACACCCTTCATCAACCTCAGGTGTGTCTGGAACCGTTTGAGTTCCTCTTCTGCCAGATCGGTACTCTTTCTTCTTTTCTCCAGTTCCGATTTGTATGTTTCAATTTCGTCAACTGCCTCTTCAAAGCGGTATAGGCAATCGTAGCAACGGGCCAGATGCAACTGTCCGCTGGTGACTCTTTTCTTTACTGCGGTCTGCAGATACTTCAAGGCCTCTTGGGGTTGTCCGGTTTCCAGACAGCAAACGCCATACCAGAGGTTGTAATTGCCATTAGCCGGTTGTGATTTCACAAACCGTTTCATGGCAGGCTTGGCTTTTTCAAACTCTCCCTTCTCGTAGAGCTGTCTCGCTTCAGACAATGATTGTGCAGCCAGAGGCTGAAGGGTTATTCCTATGCAGAATAGCCATAGGCTGATTCCAAATATTCTGTGCATAACGATTCCGTTCTTAATATATTAACGCTCCCAAAGATAGGTATTGTTTGTGAAATCAGCAAGGAAGAGAAAAAAACTATTGTGTTAATTCTTCTTTAATGCAATCTTTTTGTATTTTTGCGGGCCAGAATCTTCGCCTGTTAGTGCTGTCTTGGGGTGTTGGATTGATGGATGATTGGCGATGAATGACGAATGGCTGATGGGGAGTGATTGGTGACAAAATAATGAATGATAATTGTAGTATAGGTGATGGATAATAAGAAGAATGAAGCCGAGGCTGTGCTGATGCGGCGTATTGAGCGGAGGTTCGGCAAGGGAGTCAGAGAGTATGGATTGATTGAAGAGGGGGATGTAATCCTAATAGGTCTCTCGGGGGGCAAGGATTCTCTGGCGTTGCTTGAACTGTTGGCACGGAGGACAAAGATTCACAAGCCGGCCATACGGGTGGTGGCCGCTCATGTGGTGATGCGAAATATCCCCTACCAGAGTGATGTGGAGTACCTGCGTCACTTTTCCGAGGAGCGAGGTGTGCCGTTTATACTGAGCGAGACCGAGTTTGATGCATCGACCGATATGCGCAAATCCCCCTGTTTCCTCTGCTCCTGGAACAGGCGTAAGGCTCTTTTTTCTGTAGCCAAGGAACAGGGATGCAACAAGATAGCCCTGGGACATCACATGGATGATATCCTCCAGACGTTGTTGATGAATATCACTTTTCAGGGGGCTTTCAGCACCATGCCTCCCAAACTGGTGATGAAGAAGTTTGATATGACCATTATCCGCCCACTCTGTTTAGTGCATGAGAAAGATTTGGAAGAGTTGTCAGACTGCCATCAGTATCACAAACAGGTGAAGCATTGCCCATACGAGCAGCAATCTCACCGCTCTTCGATGAAGGAGGTATTGGCGCAGCTCGAAGCCATGAATCCCGAAGCTCGATACAGCTTGTGGAGCAGCATGAGTAATGTGCAGGAGGATTTGTTGCCTTAGATATAGTATTCCAACAGGTCAACAATACCCGCCTTGACGGCATAGCGTGACGCCTCTTGCGCATTGTTCACTCCCAATTTGCGAAAGATATTCTTGCGGTGGGTATTCACGGTATGGAAGCTCAAGTTACGAAGTTGGGCTATCTCCTTGGTAGATTTGCCCAAGGCAATCTCTTTCAGAATGGTCTGTTCGGTAGGTGTCAACGGACTCTCCTGAATCTCTTTGTTGGAGGGCATATTACCGGCCAGCAGCTGTTCCACTTGGTGGCAGATGTAGCGTTTACCCTTGGTAGCGCCCTGAAGCGCTTCAAGAATCTCCTCCTGACTGCACTCTTTGAGCACTACTCCTATGCGCGGACTGCTGAAGACCATCTGGCGGAGAAAGGCCTCGCTCAATTCTTCGCTGAAAAGCAGCCATTGCGACTGCTTGAACCGTTCGTGCACAGCCAGTAGTTCATCGGACGAGTGAAAGTCAAAGAGCGTATAATCCACCACGACTACTGCATCGGGGTGGATTATCAACTGGTGCACCATCTCTCCTTTATTTCCAGCTTCCAGCAACAAAGGCACTGGAAGGTTTTGACACACGCGGCTCTGTTGGTCTTGCATCAGGAGAAACAGCAGTCCTGCGCGGGTAATGTCCTGATTATCGGCAATGAGAAAAGCCCTGTCCATCTGTTTCTTAACCTCTTTGTCTATTTGAGTTGTCATTTGTATTCTCTATTCGTTCATTCTATGCTCCATTCGTCAGCTCTGCAGTTGCAGCTGGCCATCTTCACAGCGTAGCCGGTAGGTGGCACCCGGTTTGGTCTTGAACTGCAAGGTAGTATCTCCGTAACGCAGGGAGCAGGCAGTGCCTTTATGGCTGATGATTTCCGCCTCTGTGAGTTGTCCATCGGACCACCTTATGGAGATGGTGAAATTGCCACGGGCTTGCAAGCCATTCACTTCGCCGCATCTCCAAGCATCGGGCAGGGCGGGAAGCAGGTGGATGAATCCCGCATGACTCTGGAGCAGCATCTCTGTCACTCCAGCCGTGCCGCCAAAGTTGCCGTCAATCTGGAAGGGCGGGTGCATATCCCACAGGTTGTCTGCCGTACCGTTCTTGAGCAGATTGCCGAAGAGCGTATAGGCATGGTTGCCATCATGAAGCCGTGCCCACTGGTTGAGTTTCCATCCCATGCTCCATCCCGTAGCCCCATCTCCCCGATGACGCAGCACCACTTTGGAGGCATCCGAAAGTTCTGGCGTAGTGATGGGGGAGACGGTATGTCCGGGATGGAGGCCAAAGAGGTGGTTCACGTGGCGGTGGTGATCCTCCGGGTCATCCATGTCCTGAGACCATTCCATCAGCTGTCCATAGCGGCCAATGCGGTATGGTGCCAGATGATTAAGTACCTCTTGCCAATGCTTGCGTTCGCGGGCATCCTGCCCCAACGTGCGCGAAGCTTCAATAGCTGTCAGCAAAATCTCCCGTGCTACGGCATGCACAAACGTGGCTCCTTCATCAATCGGTCCATGTTCGGGTGAAGTGGAGGGGGCAGCTGTGTAAGTACCATCGGGCTTATGCCAGAGATAATCTACCGTAAAGCGCACACTTTCTCGGATAAGTGGATAGCCAATCTCTCGGAGGAAATCCTTGTCTCGCGTATAGTCGTAGTACTCCCAGAGGTGCAAAGCCAACCAAGGTCCTGCCATAGGATTGAAGTTCCATGACATATCCTCATCCCTGAGCGGTGAGGTAAATCCGAAGATGTTGCCCGAGATGGAGGCGGTCCATCCACGGGCACCGAAGTAGGCTTTTGCCGTACGTTCGCCCGGCTTCTGCAACATCCGGATAAAGTCGATGAGCGGCCACATACACTCCGTCAGCGCTGTACTGCAAGCCGGCCAGTAGTTCATCTGCAGATTGATGTTGTTGTGATAATCCACGCGCCAGGGACCGTCAGCATTGTTGTGCCAAATCCCTTGCAGATTGGCTGGCAGGTTTCCCTGTCGAGAACTGGCAATGAGCAGATAACGGCCATACTGGTAGTAGAGTTCCTCCAGTTCCCAGTCAGGCTTTCCGGAACGATAGCGTTTGAGTCGGGCAGGAGTAGAGAGTTTGGAGCAGGCCGACCGATTCTGCAAATCCGGATTAAAATGTACGTTCACCCGCTGAAAGAGCGGCTGATAATCAGCCAGATGAGCATCCAGCAGCTGTTGGAAATCAAGGGTGGAAGCCTGTGTCATCCATTGGGCTGTGGTAGCCTCGGGGTTGACACCCACATAGGTGTGCGGATTGGTGAAATCGGGTGCAAAATTGATTTGATAATCGGTGTCAGCTGTCACGAGAAAAGTCACCTCATCCGCATCCTTCACCCGGAGTTTGCCTGCTTGGCAACTCAGCTCTCCGCCTTTGTGGAAAGCGCGGATGCGTACGGTATAGGCCATTCCATTGTTGTCCAACTGTGCCTTGAAGCATAGCCCATTAGGACCATCCTGTTCCATGTGTCCTTCGCTGAGGGGATTGGGCGCATAGCTGAGGGTGAGCTGCTGCTTGCCCGGCTGGTCAGCCCCAAAGTGCATCACCACCACATTGTGCGGATAGGAGGCAAAGTAACAACGTCTGTAGTTGACCCCCTCTTTACAGAAAGAGACACAGACCAGAGCAGAGTCAAGCGAGAGTGACCTCCTGTAGTGGGTAGTACCCACCGCACTGAGGCCTGTCTCGACATAGAACTCACCCATTGTCGTAAAACTGCCAAAGCGGAAAGGCTCCTCATCAGCAGCCCCATAAGGCACAACACTATTGAAATTCTTTCGTGTCAACTCTGCGGCCAGCTGCTGATTGCCCTCACTGAATGCCTGGCGGATGAGAGGTAACAGATGGGCCGATTCCTTGTTGACATTCCAGTAGTAGTCTGCTCCTTTGGCAGTATTCGGTCCGCCTCGCCATAATGTTTTCTCGTTGAAGGTGATACGTTCCGCCTCGATAGAACCCATGATATTGGCTCCAAGGCTACCGTTGCCTATGGGGAGTGACTGTGTCTCCCACTCAGCATCTTCGTTTTCACCCCATTGTCCGGCTGTAATCGGTTTACGCCCTCTTCCTTCCGCATGAAGGACCTCTTTCCCTGTGGGGGTAGAGGTTGGGGAGTGCATAGTCTCCTTGGTAACGGCATATCCGTCAGTCTGCCACAGTTCGGGCTTCCCTTGATACCAGGGCAAGCGCCCTTTCAATGAGGTAGGGGTATCAAACCAGATGGTCAGCGGACGACCGGTCGGGCCTGTTTGCTCAAGACCATGCTCCTCAGTAGAGGGGGAAATAAACGTGTTGAGAGCACTCATTTCCTGACTCAACGATGAGGTAAAGATAATCCCCAATGCTGCAAAACGACGAATAGTACTGATCATGCCTATATGGATTTTTGATTGTCCCCGAGGGATATTTATTTCTTTGTCTGTCCGTAAAATAACTTATCGATGAGGTCTTTCCTACCCAACCGCTTGAGCTCTTGAATAATCTGACGGCGCTCCTCGGGTTTGTACCAAAAGAAGAACTGACGCTGGGCCAATTTTTCCCGTTGGCTTTTGGCACTATACACCTGTTGAAGGGTGTAGGGGTGGAATCCCGTGTACCACGCCTCGGTAGAAACTGTCATGGGAGTAGGGGTGAAGTCTTGTACCTGTTCCAAATGAAAGTCAAGCCTTCGGGTAATGACCGCCAGCTCAGCCATGTCCACTTCACGACAGCCGGGATGGCTGGAGATGAAGTAAGGAATGAGCTGCTGTTTGAGTCCCTCCTCTCGATTGATGCGGTCGAAGATACGCTTGAACTCCTCAAAGAGCTGGAACGATGGCTTGCGCATCAGGTGGAGTACTTCG
Source organism: uncultured Mediterranea sp. (assembly GCA_946056155.1). Taxonomy (GTDB): domain Bacteria; phylum Bacteroidota; class Bacteroidia; order Bacteroidales; family Bacteroidaceae; genus Bacteroides. The sequence goes on from CAMGIP010000021.1 coordinate 17,860, forward strand.
GGAGAGGTGTGTTCGGGAGCCACCTTCAGTCTGCCGCTCACGTGACGGGTAATCAGTTCACGGGTATAGTCTCGTGTGCTTCGGTTCACCGCTTCATCATCGCTCCGGTGGAGGAGGAGGTCGTAGCGCACACCGCTACCTATAAAGGATTTTTTTATGCCGGGTAAAGCATCCACCGCATGGTAGATATCCAACAACGGACGGTGGTCGGTATTGAGGTTGGGGCAGATTTTGGGATGGATGCAGGAGGGACGCTTGCACTTCTCGCAGCGGGTCTCATCCTTGCCCTTCATGCCGTACATGTTGGCACTCGGTCCACCCAAATCGCTCAGATAGCCTTTGAAATCGGGCATCTCTATGATTTGCTTCACTTCGCGGAGAATGCTCTCCTTACTCCGGTTGACGATAAACTTGCCTTGATGAGCCGAGATTGTACAGAAGGCACATCCGCCAAAACATCCACGGTGTATATTGACAGAGAATTTGATCATGTCAAAAGCAGGGATGCGCTTGCCCTTGTACTTGGGGTGTGGCAAACGGGTGTAGGGTAGGTCAAACGAGTGGTCTAACTCCTGTTGTGTGAGGGGGGGATAGGGGGGATTGACCACCACCAAAGGGCCAGATACTATACGGCAACATCCCGTGTCGCGTTGTCTCTTAGCCTTCTCCTCGGAGTCTTGAATCGGCATCTGAAGGGCATCGCTCCCTGCGTCACGGATTACCGTTTTCTTGAGGGGTTGTAGTATGCGGCAGGCATGAATCTTGTTGCTCTCCTCCTCAATGTGTCTGAAATTCTCAGCCTCTTTTCGCTTGTCAGCCAGACACTCCTCATGAGCATGCAGCAGCAAATCGTCCGGTTGGAGCAACTGGTCATCGCGCGTCAGCCAAGCGGTCTGCGGTATATCATGAGGTACTTTGCCCGACATGCGGCGGGCAAGTTCTACAATGGATTTCTCTCCCATGCCGTAGATGAGCAGGTCTGCTCCGCTCTCTACCAAAATGCTGGGGCGAACCTTATCCTGCCAGTAGTCATAGTGAGTCAATCGGCGCATACTGGCCTCGATACCACCCAAGACCACAGGTACCTGCGGAAAGAGCCGTTTGAGAATCTGTGTATATACAATCGAAGGATATTCCGGTCTCATGTCCGGTCGGGCGTCAGGAGTATAGGCATCATCGCTGCGTAACCGCTTGTTGGCCGTATATTTATTGACCATACTGTCCATACACCCGGCACTCACGCCAAAGAAGAGGCGTGGGGCGCCCAGTTTCTTGAAGTCGCGCAAGTCATCGCGCCAGTTGGGTTGCGGCACAATAGCCACACGCAATCCTTCAGCTTCGAGGATGCGTCCGATTACAGCTGCACCGAAGGAGGGATGGTCCACGTACGCATCACCGCTAAACAGGATGACGTCCAGTTCATCCCATCCGCGCAACTCCACCTCCTTTTTAGTCGTAGGCAGCCAGTCTGTCAGTTGATATTGCTTCATATTCTTGCAAAAGGCAAATCACATTCAGGCAAATACAGATAAGTTGTGCAAACCGCACAGTTTACGCTCTACAGGTAGGTCATGGAGACCAGAATGCCGCTCTGAGGCGATAGAGTCGCACCTCAGAGCGTGAACTGTAGCGTCATGTGGTCACGGTCATAAATCTCCCTAAAGCCAATGCCCTGTTCTGAAAGATACTCCTTGAGGTCGCTGAAGGCCGATGCGTCATTGAGCACAATCTCCAGTATCTCTCCCTTTTCCGCTTGGCAGATGGCCTGCATGGCGGGGATGAGAGGGCTGTAGGGGAGGGGACGGCATGTATCAATCCTCTTCATCATACCCGTCATTCTTCACTCTCTTCCTGCTCCTTCATCCACTGGAGATAGAGGAGGATGAGCTGTTGCAGTCCGTAGGCCTTCATGTTGTTATGGTAAATCACGTCAATGCAGAGATCAAGCAGATCCTTGCAATCACTCTCCTGAGCTGCAATGAGCGAGCGGATATTGAGGCGCAACTTTTCAAGTACGCTTTCTTCCACAATGCCGTTGCTGTCAATCAGGTTACAGAAAAGTCCGTACTTCTGAATCGTAGCCAGATTCTCTTCTGAGACATTCATGCTACGTGTACCTGTGGGGTTAGCCTGTATGGTGTACATGGTTCTATCTATTAAAAGTTTATTACTATATTTTCGTTCAGTCTTTTACTATAGGTTTAACCTCTCTTCTGTATGCTTACGGCCAACAAGTTGGCTAGTGAGCAAGAGAATCGTATAAAGAAGCTAATCCTGTGCAAAGATAGACTTTTTCCTTTATTTCCGCACTTTTTTTCCAGTTTATTTCCTTTTGGGTGAAAGATAATCGGGAAAAAGAAGGGATGAGATTGCCATATCCGCCAGACTCACTCGGTCAGAAAGTTGAGGATGGAAGCCATCCAGACCTGGCGGATTTGAGGATCGGTCACGCACTCCAAGGGAAATCCCAACGTAAAGGTTCGGTACTCATTGCCTCGGAAAGCCACGGCAGCCGCCTTACCATCGGCATAGCTGAGAGGTGCAAATCCTCCGTTAAGCGGAAGAAGAGCATCAGGTGAGGGCAGGGGATAGATAGCCTCGTTGGGCAGGCGATGGAGCTGCGCCTGATGTGCCATTCCGCTAACGCTATACATGGGTTCACGGGTCTGTTCCGATCCAGCGAATCCGCTCCTTAGCCATTGATTGACAAACTGTTTCCCTTCGGGACCCTGGCCTGAATCACTGGCCACATAGGCGCCACTCACCATCAGCTTTCCCCCCACAGTAAGATAGGCCGTAAGCGCCCGTACCATGGCGGAGGAGAAGGTGGTGTAATCGCGCGAACCTGACATACCTCGGGAAGTGGCCGAGAATCCGTCCAGCTTTTCTGCTCCGAGGATATAATCCACAGCATCAAACTCGTACAGGGGAAGCATTTGCTCCTCCACGGCCTCGTCACTACATGACACAAAGCTATAGTGTCCGGCTGCCTGAATGGCTTTGCCGTGCACAAATGGATAGTCAAAGCTGTTGCCTGCCATCTGTAGCCCCTCTAACGAGGCATCGCTCTCGCCTAGCTGCTTGCCTGCTTTTTGCCGGTCAAAGACCTGCTGATACCCGCAGAGCGAGAGATTGCGCAGATAGGGTATGCCGGGATCACGTTGCAGGTCAAAGCCTGCCTCCAATGGTGTATCAACAACTGCTGGACCGCTCAGCCGGTCAAACCCATTGATAATCAATATCTTCTTTTGTTCGTGTCTCGATTTGTATGCGGACAGGATTTCCGAGGGGAAACTCTCGCCACCATCGTTTACGGCAGTCACCTTAAAGGAATAGACCACACCGGGCTCCAGCTTCATGGTGTATGAGGTGCCGTTCACCCGTACTCCGTTATCAAATCCACCCCGTCCAATCCTTGTATAGACCACGTACTCTTCCGCTTTGGCTGTCGGTTCCAGAGGGTCGTCCTGAGCTCTCCATTGCAGCGTCACCGTATTTTTCTTCTTCCCGAACTGAAGAGCAAAATGGGTTACAGGCAAGGGTTGCACCACATAATCGGTTTGGTGTTGCATACAGCTGAAGCGGAGCAGACCTTTGTAGAGTGCACGGCTCACGGTGAACTTGAAAACCGGATCGTGTCCCCACCGCATATCGGCAAAGTTTTGGTGTGAAAGCAGTTCGATGATGCAGGAGGCTACAGAGGGAAGGCGGGTCTCACTGTAGTTGCGGTCCCACATGCTACGGCGGTTCCACGTTACTCCGAAGTTACCCTGTAAATCGCTGACTATTTGACTCATGAGTAGGTCAGTAAGGTCGCGTGAAGCCATCCTGTCAGTACCTGCTGCCAGTACTCCTTCATTGAATCGGGTGGTGTAGATGCCGAGTGAACCTACGATCCGGTCATCGCTATGGTAACCAGCATCGCTGTGAAGTGCCATATTCAGTTCAAATGGAACTCGAGGAGACAACACATCGTCTCTGTCTTGCGGGTTATAGGCCGAACCACGGTTGAGGAAATTCAGCACACGTGAGCGCACATTGATGTCATCGTTGTAGTCGTTGTTGCTCTGGTAGCCATTATATACCTCCTCATCCATTCCACTCCAGAGTGCCTGGTAGCGAGCTCCCTCCAAATATCGGGGTAAACCGCTTCGCTTGCCGTTGCGTTCTACATGGCCCATGCCACCACCAAAGCGTACGGCATCGGCACAGACCACCCCTTTTTCGCGGCTTTCGTTACTGAGTACCACCATGCAGTAGTCGTTGCTTCCTTTATCGAAACGGAAAGTGCCCAGATAGACCCACGTGCCACCACCTATCTGTTGGTTGACACGGAACTCGCTCACCCCACCGCTATGGAAGACCAGGTATTTGGCGTCTGAGACACTCTCTGGCAGCGAACGATAAGAGACATAGACAGCATACTCACCACTCTCGGGCAGGTCGGGTATCCACTCGGCAAAGGCACGCTCAGCCTTGGCTTCTGTAGGAGCCACTCTGACCGTACCCTCCATGAAGGGGTTTTCTCCATCGTGATAGCTGCTTCTGTGAAGCCCAAAACCGGGAACATTGACCGACTGCCAGTGAGACTTGCGGCTGTTCTGTTCGATGTATCGGGAGTTCACAGAAGCCCTGAGTGATCCGTCAGCAGCCTGCATACCAGCCCTGAAGGCTTGGACAGCAGAAGTTATAGCAGAACTTGAATTAAATGATATATAATCCTGTGATGCAGATAGTTGTATTTTTGTATTTGGAGCATTTCTACGTCCGTTTTCTCCGAGATAAGTATCATTATCTACAATCACCTCATAGCGTTGGGGATCCCGTTCACGGGGTGTGAACACCACAGCACCCGCATGCTCCAGCATGGGAATCAGATAGGGCAACACAAACGACTGGGTAAATAGATCTTCTGTTGTACAGAAGAGGCGAGGCCGTTGCCAAGCCCACTGGTTTTCGCGATTGACAAAATAGTTGCCGTGGCTCTGCCAGAGTGAAAGATGGCGGTTCTGCAACCCTTTGCTTATTTCGAACGGCCGGGAGAGCGGTGAGACCCAAGGCGCCTGCTTACGCTCCTTGATGGAGGTGTAGAGCCTCTGTTTGTCCCTCTGTCGGGCCGACTTACGGTAATAGTTAGGTATCAGCTCCTCAACGGCTCTTCCCCCTGTCCGCAAGTTGATTTGGAAATAGTTCACCGGACCCGGCAACAGCTGTCTAAGCTGGGTGTAAATCTGCTCCACCTTATCATTTCTGATGGGTTGGTAGGCAAACTCCTCACTGACATAGATTGTAACCTGCCGCCGGTTGAAGTCGGTTGTTACACTGTCCAACCGGCAGCGGTTGGTCTCTGCATCCTGTGCCACATAGCCGGCAAAATAGTCTGTCAGGCGCTTCTTTACCGTTTGCTCAATCTCTTGAGCAGCCATCTGCTGGGTGGACAAAGCTCCTGAACTCCACAGAAGAAAGAGGAATAAGGGACGTTTCAATATCATCATAACAAAAAAATATACCAACACGGAGACCCCTGTCCGAAAACCTGTTACCTGAAGGTTGCCCGGAGTCTCATACCTACATGATACAAAGGATGAAGAGCAAAGAGAGCAAGCCCTCTTCATTCTTCATCCTTCATAGTCTTATTATCTCAAGGTCTCCCCGTCCAAGCGGTGGGAGAGGCCTGAACCTTATGTTCAAGTAGTGCTGTCAACCCTATCTGACTGGCAGGAAACGGTGAGCGTGAGCCACGTCCTGTCGTCAGTAGTAGCCTGTTGCAGCACGGTGTGCATACCGATTAGAGCGGAATGTACTCCACAAAAGCCTCCATAGCCTCGTACGAAGCCAGACCCAGACTGTTGTAGAGCATAGCAGTACCGCGGTTGCGGTCCTCACTGCGCTGCCAGAAGAGGCGTTCGTCATTGCCGAGGAACGGTGCACTCTCCATCTGGCTCTGGTGCTTGAGGATAGAATTGCGCTTAGCTCTCAACTCTTCGGGGCTGATGGGCACAGCCATTTCAATATTCTCAATTTCCCATTCTGCCCATGCGCCACGGTACATCCAAATACGGCAATCCTTCAGCCATTCAGCATTCTCTTCCTTCTCCAGGTCAATGGCTGCAAATACAGCATCCGTGCAGACACGGTGTGTACCGTGGGGGTCTGCCAAGTCGCCAGCCACGAAGATCTGGTGAGGTCTTACCTCACGCAGGAGGTTGCGTACGATCTCCACGTCAGCCTCGCTGATGGGGTTTTTCTGAATCTTACCCGTCTCATAGAAAGGCAAGTCGAGGAAGTGAACACGATCCAGAGGAATGTTGTTGTAGGTGCAGGAAGTGCGTGCTTCACCGCGACGAATCAGACCCTTAATGGTCAGAATGTCACGCGTATCCAGGTCACCGTCCTTCTTCTGAGCCAGATACTGACGGATTTCTCTGTACTTTTCATTGATGACTTCATCAGCACTGTTGTTGAAGATCTGGTTGAAACCGTTGATGAAGTGCAGGAAGCGAACCACCTCTTCATCACCTACAGCGATGTTACCGCTCGTTTCGTAAGCTACGTGTACCTCATGCTTCTGTTCTACCAGACGACGAATAGTACCGCCCATAGAGATAACGTCATCATCGGGGTGCGGAGAGAAGACCACAACACGCTTGGGATAGGGATTGGCCCGTTCGGGACGATAAGTATCATCTGCATTGGGCTTACCACCCGGCCATCCGGTAATGGTGTGCTGCAGGTCATTGAAAATCTTGATGTTCACATTGTAGGCCGAACCATAGAGAGCCAGCAACTCACTCAAGCCGTTCTCGTTATAGTCCTTGTTTGTCAACTTCAGGATCGGTTTGCCTGTCAACTGGCAGAGCCAAACGATAGCGCTGCGGATGAGCTTGTCGTTCCACTCGCAAGAGGTTACCAACCAAGGACGCTGGATGCGCGTCAGGTTAGAAGCGGCACTCAAATCCACTACGATGTGTGCATTGTTGTGTGTCTGGAGGAAAGAGGCAGGGATCGTGTCGGTGATATTACCTTCCACACAAGCCTTGATCATCTGTGCCTTCTCCTCACCCCAAGCCAACAGATAGACCTTGCGGGCATTCAGAATGGTCTGTACACCCATGGTGATGGAGCTCACAGGCGTATTGTCCAACGCGCCGAAAATCTTGGCCGCATCGTTTCTTGATGCATTGTCCAGCAGGATGAGTCTGGTAGAAGAGTTGATGCGTGAACCGGGTTCGTTGAAACCGATATTACCTACGCGACCAATACCCAAAATAGCGATATCAATACCGCCGAAGCTTTCGATGCGCTGCTCATAGAGGCGGCAATATTCAAAGATTGTATCTTTGGCCACTGTGCCGTCAGGACTGAAGATGTTCTGCTTGTCAATATCCACACGGTCAAGGAACATCTCCTTCAAGGCATTGAGGTTGCTGTTGACAGCATCAGCAGCCAGGGGGTAATACTCATAGAGATTGAATACAATCACGTTACGGAAGCTCAGTCCCTCCTCCTGGTGCATACGTACCAAGTTGGCAAACACGCCACGGGGTGATGCGCCACCTGCCAGAGCCAGTACACAGAAGCGGCCTGCTTTCTGCTTCTCTCTGATAAGCTGGGCTACATCGAGAGCAATCTGTGAAGCGCCCTCTTCAGCGGTTTCATAAATGTCGGTAGGAACTTTTTCCAGTCGGGTCAGTACCGAACGCTCAAAGGCGTTCTCTGGACGGAAATAACGTGTAGATACGCGGTTAAGCGTAATCTGTGAACTAAGGTTGGTTCTCATAATCAGAGGTTGTTGTTTATTAGTTTGTAGTTGGTTTTTAAATAGGATTGTTCAATAAAAAATGGATGGATCAGTGTGTCACGGTGTGCATCGGCATCCAAGGTGATGCTGAAGGGCGTAATACTCCGTTACTACTTATGAATGTGCCGTCTCTGATGAGAATCAGGCCGGCAAAAGGCCACTTTGTAAGGGTGTGCCTGTCGTTGTACAGTAATTGAATTACCATAAGATTTAAATTATAGGTTAGCGTATTTTTTTCAAAAGGCAAAAGTAGCTACTTTTACGGTAGTATTCCCTCTTTTCCGCTCTTTTTTTTATTAAATACTTCTAATTTATAAGGATGAAGTTTAATGCAACGATTATTCACACCTTACTTGAACATATTTCCAATCTATTTGTTACCTTTGTCAAGGTAGATAATATACAAGAAATGATGCGTAGTTTGCAAAAAGGAATATGTAGACTCTAAACTAAAAAAGAATGAACATGAAAAGTTTTAGATGGGAAGCGGCCATTCTGGCCTTTGGACTCTTCCTTTTAGGAGGGAAAGTAAAACAGGGTATAGATCATCTGGTAGATAAGGAGCGGGTGGTCAGCGTGAAGGGACTGGCAGAGATGGAGGTACCGGCCAATAAGGTGGTATGGCCTTTGATGTACAAGGAGATAGGCAATGATCCTACGGTCATTTACAACCTCATCTCACAGAAGAATAAGGCGATTGTCAAGTTCCTCCGCGATCACGGGATCTCAGAGAATGATATTGCCATTGCGCCACCTGAGGTGATTGATATGCAGGCTGAGCGCTACGGAAACAACAATACACCCTACCGCTACAATGCCACATCGGTCATTACGGTCACCTCGTCCGAGGTAGATAAGGTCAGGAATCTGATGAGCGAGCAGGCCGAATTGCTCCGCCAAGGCATAGCCATTGCCGGTGGTGACTACCGCTACAACGTAAGTTACGAGTTTACTGGGCTCAACGACATCAAGCCCAAAATGATTGAAGAGGCCACCCGTAACGCTCGTGCTGCTGCCGAAAAGTTTGCCAAGGACAGCGACAGTCGCTTGGGCAAGATCCGCAACGCCTCCCAAGGTCAGTTCGTTATCAGCAATCGCGATGAGAACACTCCCTACATCAAGTCGGTGCGTGTGGTCACCACCGTCAACTACTATTTGAAGAACTAAGTACAAGAGATCTTTCCGAATGGGTGGTGACATCCCGAGTGCTCGACTCTCCTTCCATCTCAGATCGATGCCGTCACGGAAACAGTTTCTTGAAAGAATCAGTTTTTTCTTCACTTTTGAGAACCTTTTCATGGACAAAAGCGTTATTTGTCCAAAAGAGATTCGATATTAGGAGAATGTGTTGGCAGGGCAGGCGATTTTGCAACCGGAGGAAAGCCAGCCCTCAACGCCAAAGTTTTTTTCAAGCAATGAGAACTATCTGAATTTTGAGAGAGAGATTTTTTGAGAGAAGAAGGCTGCTTACCTGTTATATATAAGGAGTAACCTCTGTAAGAGGTTACCGCTATATAATAAAGGAAAGCAGTCTTCCTTTGTTATAGGATATGCACCCTCTCCAGGCAGATGAAAAGAGAAGGAAAAAGAGAAAAACCGCTTCCCGTGACGAAACGATGAAGGTTCAAAGCGGTGTGGGAGAATGGAGGCAACCAGCACCTTTGGAGGAGAAAAGAGGAACTGAAAGAGGAGAAATGGAGGCTTGGAGAGGCCCAAATAGGCCTTTTAATCGAGGAAGAACCAAAAAAATGGGGGAAATAATGAAAAAAAAAAAAGGAAAAGCTTGCAGATTCAAAAAAAAGCCGTACCTTTGCAGCGCTTTTGAAACGAAAGTGACGGGCGTTTAGCTCAGCTGGTTCAGAGCATCTGCCTTACAAGCAGAGGGTCGGGGGTTCGAATCCCTCAACGCCCACCTCTAAAAAACCTCACTTTCGTCAATCAAAAGGGCGTTTAGCTCAGCTGGTTCAGAGCATCTGCCTTACAAGCAGAGGGT
>CAMGIP010000022.1 GCA_946056155.1 uncultured Mediterranea sp.
AGAGCAAAGGACTGAAAATCCTTGTGTCCCCGGTTCGATTCCTGGTGACACCACTCAAAAGCCGAAAGGCAATCGGAATGTAGCGCAGTTGGTAGCGCACTACGTTCGGGACGTAGGGGTCGGGCGTTCGAGTCGCCTCATTCCGACAAAACGCTGCTAAAGTCTTGAAATACAAGCTTTAGCAGCGTTTGCTTTTTATAAACGGGACTAATACGGGACTCTATCAGCCGTTAGACAATGCTCATGCTGAGCATACAAAAAAACACCCATCAGCCTTAGCCAATGGGTGCCTGCTTGGGGTGAACGTTGCCACAGCGTCAAACGTTCATAGAAGAAGTACAGAATATTTATTCTGCGGCTCCGCTCCAGTACTTGTTCTGCTTGAGCAGGACATTGACGCCAAGCTCCTTCATGGGGATGGGGAGGAACTGGTGGCGGGCTTCGGTACCGGCTGTATATTGCTGCGAACCGAGGTAGTTCTTGCTGTTGGTCCAGCGACTGCTCTGGGTTGCAGCTCCTAACTGATTGTGGATGGCATCGACATAGATGCCCCAGCGTACCAGGTCGTACTTGCGGAGAGCTTCGAAGCAGAGCTCACGACCACGCTCGTCACGCACCTCCTGACGGAAATCTGCAAAGGAGAGGTTGGACACGGTGGGAATACCGGCACGCTGACGTACCTCGTTGAGGCAGCTGTAGGCCAAAGCGGTGGGGCCCTGGTTGGCTTCATTCTCGGCTTCTGCCAGCATCAACAGGACATCGGCATAGCGGAGTATGGGGAAGTTGACCTCAGTGTGGTTCTTACTCTTAGGATAGGTGGTGCACCACTCGCGACGGAACTTGCCACAACGGCGATCCACAATGGCATTTGCCTTCCAAGCAACCTGAGCATCAGACTTGTTGAGCTTATAGGGTGCCATGGAGAGGTCGCGACGGAGGTCACCGCTGTTCTTCTCAAAGAGGTCCCACAGCAGAAGGCTGCCGCAGAAGAAGCCGTAACTGTAACCCGTAACTCCGCTACCAACTCCGGAATTCTCCTGCAGGTTGCCAATGGTGTTGCCAAGACGTGAATCGGTATAGGTGCCGTCGTCGCGCGTGCCGACAAACTCTACCTCCCACATGCTTTCGTTGTACTCGGTGTCGTAGCTGTCGGAGTGGAGATTCTTCCAGAGGGCATAGATGTCGCCCTGATGCAGGTGGTGCTTCTGGCTATCCACCACGGCCTTGGCATACTTGGCTGCCTTCTCGTAGTAGCTCTTTCCTCCTTCGTTGGGCGAACCGGCTGCCCAGAGGCATACACGGGCCAGAATTCCCTCAACCACCGTCTTCTTTACGTGCGAGGGCGAACCATCGTAGGCTGAGTCGTCCACCATAGAGAGGCACTCCTCCATCTCGGCGATAATCCAGTCGAGAGCTTCGCCGTGAGGGGTAGCTTCCATGGAGCTGATGTTGATGTCGTCCACCGTCTGCTTGCGCAGGGGCACCTCATACCAGCCCTGCACGAGGAGCCAGTGGTAGTAGGCGCGGAGGAAGCGGGCTTCGCCCTTGATGCGGGTGCGGACAGCCTCATCGGAGAAGGAGGCGCCATCGATGCGGTCGAGCAGCACGTTGGCGTTGTTGATGCCGGAATAGAAATTCTTCCAGACGTTATAGATCTCGCCGTTACTGCTGTCGTGGGAGTTGAACCATGTCTTGCCACCGGCGTAGGGACGGGCATAGTAGGAGTGGTCGTCCACACCGGAGATGAGGACAGAGTAGTCGTTGCCGTAGGTGAGGCAGAGGGAGTTGTAGATGCCGGCCAAGGCCAAGGTGCACTCCTTCTCATTGCTGTAGAAGGTTTCCGGAGCCACAAAGGTGTAGGGATTCTTATCGAAGAAGCTGTCGCACGAGCTGAAGGTGAGCAGGGCAGACGCTCCGAGTACCCAGACGTTGCGCAGCATATGTTGTATGTTCTGTTTCATAAGGAATACTATTTAGGATTGTCAGAATGAGAGATTTAAACCAAAAGAGGCGTTGAATGAACGGGGACATGAGGACCAGTCGAAGCCGGGAGTGAGCACGCTGTGACGTACCGATACCTCGGGGTCGGCACCGGAGTAGCCGGTGATGGTGGCGATGTTCTCGGCCGAGCAATAGACGCGGGCGTTCTTGATGCCGTAGCGGTTGAGCCAATGCTTCTGGAAGGTATAGCCCAACGAGATGGACTTGAGCTTGAGGAAGGAGCCATCCTCTACGTAGAGCGAGCTGTAGTACTGGCTGTCGAGGGCACGGGCACGGACCATGTTGCTCTCGGGATTCTCGGGCGACCAGCGGTTGGTGAAGGAGGCGAACATGTTGAGGTTGCGCTTGGTGCCGCTGTTCTCAAAGACCATGCGGTTGGCATTGAGCACATCGTTGCCGTAGCTCCACTGGAGGAAGATGTTGAGGTCCCATCCGCGGTAGGTGAAGTTATTGGAGAATCCGCCGGTATGTTTGGGATGTCCATTACCAATCACGGTGCGGTCGGCATCGGTAATCTTGTTGGTGCCGTCATCGGTGAGCTTCTTGTACTTGGGATCTCCAGGCTGAACGGAGTCAGAGATACGAGGAATCTCAGGCTTGAGGGTGTAGATGGTCTTGCCTGTGGCATCGGTCGTGACATCGAAGTCGCTATACTTGTAGGTACCTTCGTAGATATAGCCGTACATACGTCCAGCCGATTCACCCACTTTGCTGATGTAGGCAGGCATGTTGTTGTAGGTATTGTCCCAAGAGACGTAGCTGGTCATGTACTCCTGACCGCTGTTGAGGGCCACAATCTCGTTGCGGTTGAAGGCGATGTTGAAGTTGGAGGTCCACTGGAAGTTCTTGGTCTGGATATTGGTGGTCTCCAACGTCACCTCCAGACCCTTGTTGCGCAGCTTGCCGACATTCAGCGTAGCCTTGGCATAGCCGGAGCTGGCGGGTACCTCGGCGTTGAGTAGCAGATCCTTGGTGGTCTTGATGTAGTAGTCGAGGGTGAGGTTGATGCGTCCGTTGAGGAAACCGAGATCCAGTCCGAGGTCGAGCTGTTCGGTGGTCTCCCACTTCAAGTCGTAGTTGGCCATGGCAGCCAGCACGAAGCCGGAAGAGAGGGAGCTGTCCCAAGCGTACTTATAGACATCGCTGGAGGTGGTGAGCTTGGCCATGTAGTCGTAGCTGCCGATGCGGTTGTTACCGGTCAGACCCCAGCTGGCACGCAGCTTACCGTTGGAGAGCCAACGGAGCGAATTGCTGATGAACTTCTCACGACCGAAGGCCCAGGCGAGTGAGCCGGAGGGGAAGTAGCCCCAGCGGTTCTGCTTGGAGAACTTGGAAGAGCCGTCGGCACGGAAGGTGAAGTTGGCGTAGTAGCGGGAATCGTAGTTGTAGTTGACACGGGAGAGGTAGGACATCATGGCATTCTCAGCGATGGAGGAGGCTACGGTAGGCTCCACCTCAGCGCGACCGATACCGGCCATACCGAACGACTCGTTGGTGATGTGCTCCTGTGTAATCTGATACTGGTTCTCAGAATATTTCTGAAAGGTGAGACCCATGAGGGCATTGAAGCTGTGTGCCTTGCGATTGAGCTGATAGCTCAGGGTATTCTCATTGAGGTAGTTGCGCGTCTGGTATTCGGTGAGACGAGCGTTGATACCCTTGCTCTGGGTGTTGGAGGGATGGCTGTTGCCGGTACGGGTCTGGCTACCGTTGAACTCCTCGTAGCGGCGGTCGCGTCCGGTATATCCGCCGGTCACCTTGAGCTGCAGTCCCTTGATGATGTCCCACGTCATGCCCACGTTGGCCGAGAGGTCGTTGGTGGTGGTGCGACGGTACTCGTTACGGGCAGAGAGGATGGGATTGAAGCGGTAGTCGTTGCTCATATCCACATCTTCGTCGTAGAGCTGGGCCAACAAATCGGAGCCGGAGGGAGAGACGGGACGGTAGCCCCATACGGAGTAGAGCAATGCGCTCGACATGGCCGAAGCCTGAGCCGAAGGGCTGACACCGTTCTGGATGCTGCTGGCATAGTTGGCATTGGCCATCACCTTGACCTTCTTGTTGAGCTTCTGGGAGAAGTTGAAGCGGCCCTGATAACGGGAGAGGTCGGTGTTGATGACTACGCCTTGCTGGTTGCTGTAGGAGAGCGAAGCGGAGTAGGTCATCTTGTCGCTGCCACCGGTGAGGTTGACGTAGTGGTTGTGGCTGACGGCAGTGTGGTAGAACTCATCCTGCCAGTCGTAGGACTTGAAGTTCTTGTAGTCGTCGAGGGTGATGCCATCCTTCAGGTAGTAGTCGGCAAACTCCGTCTCGTCCATGATGTCGCGCTGCAGGCTGGCAAATTCATAGCCGTTCATCAGCTCCATCTTGTTTTTCACCATACCCACGGTGACGCTACCGTCGTAGGAGACCACAGGCTTGCCCTTCTTACCCGACTTGGTGGTGATGATGACTACACCATTGGCTCCGCGCGAACCGTAGATGGCGGTGGCAGAGGCATCCTTGAGGACGTTGATGGACTCGATATCCTTGGGGTTGAGGGCACTCATGCCGGAAGATTCGCTGGGAAATCCGTCGATGACATAGAGAGGTGCGGTACTCTGGGTCAGAGAGCCTGCACCACGGATGACGATGTTGAAGCTGGCACCCAGTCCACCATCGGTAGAGGCCACCTGCACACCGGCGATACGTCCGCCGAGCGACTGAGCCACATTGTTGACCGGCACCTGGGTGAGGTCGCGCATACTGGCCTTACCGATGGAGCCGGTGAGGTCGCGATGCTTCACGTCACCATAACCGACAGCCACAATCTCTACCTCTTGAAGCATCTGGGCATCCTCCTTGAGTGTTACCTCAAACTTGGTCTGGCCGTTGACCGCAATCTCTTGCGTCTGATAGCCCACAAAGGAGATGACTAGCGTACCCTTGGAGGGGACATTCTTTAAAGAAAAGTTGCCGTCGAAGTCGGTAATAGAACCGTTGGTAGTTCCTTTCACAACCACCGAGGCACCCGGTACAGGACCCAGGTTGTCGCTGACCACGCCGGAGACTGTGAGCTGCTGGGCGTGGAGCGATAGCGAAGAGAGCAGCGCTACCGCGAGGATAACCCATGTTTTCAGAAAGTTCTTTTGTTTCATACTGGATTTGATTTTGATTAGTAATAAAGGTTCTTGAAATTCACGTTGCATTAGACTGTGCAAACATAGCGTGAATTCCAAGAACCTTTCACAAAAGAACGTCCGATAAAATGGTACTATCGTTCAAAAGTCTTTTTTTCGCCGGCTATCACCTCACGGAGCAGGGCGTCCAGTTCGGCCACCTTCTCGGGATATTGCTCGGCCACGTTGTGCTGTTCGGAGGGATCCTCTTGGATGTTGTAGAGCTGCGGCTGGGGCAGGTTGCCCAGTTCCATCTTAGTCCAATACTCGATGGCGGGCTTGTCGCTCGGCATGATGTACTTCCACTCGTTCTGGATGATGGAGAGGGTGCTGTTGAGATTCTGCTGCACGACGAAGCTGCAGCCGAGGCTGTCTTTGCCCATCAGCGTAGAGAGCTGGTTGCGGCTGTCAGGAGCCACACCTTCGGCCAAGGGATGCTGGAGCAGGGAGGCGAAGGAGGCATAGACATCGACCATGGAGAAGGGAGCCTCCTGAATGCCCGGACGGATAGCTGCGGGCCACCTTACTATAAAAGGTACGCGCGTGCCTGCGTCAAAGGCGCTGTACTTGCCGCCACGGTACTCCTTCATCGGGGTGTGTCCGTTGAGCAGTTCAAAAGCCTGGTCATGGTAACCGTCGTCGATGACGGGGCCGTTGTCGCTACAGAAGACGATCAGCGTGTTGTCAGCGATGTGGAGGCTGTCGAGCACCTGCATAATCTGACCAACGGTCCAGTCGAGCTGCAGAATCACGTCGCCACGCGGACCGAGGCCACTCTTGCCGGCAAAGCGGGGATGGGCCACACGAGGCACATGGACATCCTGTGTACCCATATAGAGGAAGAAGGGTTCGTCCTTGTGATTGATGATGAACTGCTTGGCCTTGTCGGTGATGACGTCAGCTATCTCCTCATCGTTCCAAAGGGCCGACTTACCGCCCGTCATCCATCCGATGCGGGGGATGCCATTGACAATGGTGTTGTTGTGTCCCTGGCTGGGCTTCATGGTCACCAGTTCGGGGTTCTCCAGTCCGGTAGGCCAGTCGCCCACCTTATGTTCGTAGCTCACGGTGATGGGGTCGGAAGGGTCGAGTCCTACGACATGCCCGTTCTCCACAAAGACACAGGGCACACGATCGACCGTGGCGGGGATGACAAACTCATAGTCAAAACCGATGTCGGAAGTGTTGGGACGAATCTCCTCATTGAAGTTAGTTCCCCCCTTGGGACCCAGGCCAAGGTGCCACTTGCCCACCACACCGGTAGCATAGCCTTCGGCACGAAACATATCGGCCATGGTCACGCAGGCGGTATCGATAATCAGTTCGGAGTTGCCCGGTGCAATGCCCGTATTCTTCTGCCGCCAAGGGTACATGCCGGTGAGCAGTCCGAAGCGGGAGGGCGTGCTGATGGAGGAGGTGGCATAGGCATTGTTGAAGCGGAGCCCCTGCGAAGCCAGACTGTCGAGATGAGGCGTATGCACCTTGGTGGCGCCATAGCAACTGAGGTCACCGATGCCGAGGTCGTCGGATATGAGATAGATGACGTTGGGACGCTTGGCCTGCTCGTCGGCAGACTTCGTCCCCTTAGCACAGCCCGACACCAATGCGAGGCCTGGTACTAAGGAAAGTAATGGAAATAGTTGTCTGTTCATAAATCATGAGATTTAGTGATGGTTTGGAAATGGATTGTCTTACCTGTTTTGAACATACAAAAGTAGCCATTTCAGCTCCGCCACCTACGGCAATTTTGTACGAACAAATAACAATTGCGTCCAAAGATACGGATTTAGTACATAAATAGCTCTTTTTACCTGTGATTTTTCCATTGGAAAGAAAAGGGTTAACCAAATAATCTGTATATTTGTCGAAGATTTATCCATTTATTATCCATTTAATCAATAAAATTAGCCATGAAAGATTTACGAACTATTGTTTCTAAATTTGAGCTGACCGGCACAGTGGAAGAGATCAAACCGCTTGGAGCCGGATTAATCAATGACACATACAAGGTGACTACACAAGAGAGCGACGCTCCAGACTATGTACTCCAACGCATCAACCATGCCATCTTCCAGAACGTGGAGATGCTGCAAGGGAATATAGCCGCCGTGACGGCGCATATCCGCAAGAAACTGGAGGAGAAGGGCGAAAAGGAGATTGAACGCAAGGTACTCCACTTTGTTCCGGCCGAAGGGGGCAAGACCTTCTGGTTTGACGGAGAGAGCTACTGGCGCGTGATGGTCTTCATCCCCCGTGCCTTTACCTACGAGACAGTCAATCCCCACTACTCGGAGTGTGCGGGCGAGGCCTTCGGACAGTTCCAGGCCATGCTGGCTGACCTGCCGCAGCAGTTGGGCGAGACCATTCCTGACTTCCACAACATGGAGTTCCGCCTGAAACAGCTCCGCGATGCGGTGGAGGCTGACCCCGTGGGACGGGTCAAGGAGGTGCAGGATATCCTCGATGCCATCGAGAGCCGTGCCGAACGGATGTGTATGGCTGAACAGCTCCACCGCGAAGGCAAGCTGCCCAAACGGGTATGCCACTGCGATACGAAGGTGAACAACATGATGTTTGACGAGGAGGGACGGGTGCTCTGCGTCATCGACCTCGACACCGTAATGCCCTCGTACATCTTCTCCGACTACGGCGACTTCCTGCGCACAGGTGCCAACACGGGAGCTGAGGATGATGCTGACCTGAACAATGTCAACTTCAACATGGAGATTTTCAAGGCCTTCACACGCGGCTACCTGAGAAGTGCCAAGAGCTTCCTGCTCCCCATCGAGATTGAGAACCTGCCCTATGCAGCAGCTCTCTTCCCCTACATGCAGAGCGTTCGCTTCCTGGCCGACTACATCAACGGAGATACGTACTACAAGATCAAATATCCCGAACACAACCTGGTGCGCACAAAGGCACAGATGAAGTTGCTCTACAGCGTCGAAGAGCATACACCGGAGATGCAAGCCTTCATCCAAGAGTGTCTATAAACTGATACAAATCTCTGACATACAATCATCTATTATCGAGAAGAAATGCCCGGTAATAGGTGATTGCCGTTAGATAGATGTATTCGACTTGACGAGTTGACAAATGAACGAGTTGACTCCTATACTTATTATATATATTCAGATTCACCCGATATTATCTTTATCTTTATGAATAGAACTATCCCCTTACAATGGTTGGCCGGTGGAGCAGGTCTGCTGGCTATGGCCGGATGTGCCTCATCAGAGGCTCCCGCCACCAACCAACCCAACGTGATTTATGTCTTTCCCGACCAGTACCGCAACCATGCCATGGGCTTCTGGGGCGAAGAGGGATTCCGTGAGAAGGTCAACTTCCGCAACGACCCCGTACATACGCCCCGTCTCAATGAGTTTGCCCGCCAGTCGCTCGTGCTCACTTCGGCACAGAGCAACTGTCCCGTGAGCAGTCCCCACCGCGGCATCCTGCTGACCGGCATGTATCCCAACAAGAGCGGTGTACCCCTGAACTGCAACTCCAGCCGTCCCATCAGCTCGCTGCGCAAGGATGTCACCTGTCTGAGCGATGTCTTCAGTCAGGCGGGCTACAACTGCGCCTACTTCGGCAAGCTACATGTCGATTGCCCCACTCCGAACGACCCCGAGCATCCGGGTGCCTACGTGGAGGAGCGGGTCCCGGCTTGGGATGCCTATACCCCTAAGGAACGGCGCCACGGCTTTGACCACTGGTACTCCTACGGCACCTTCGATGTGCACAAGAACCCCCACTACTGGGACAACGAAGGCAAGAAGCATGAACCGCACGAGTGGTCACCCCTGCACGAAGCAGCTCAGGTGGTCTCCTACCTGAAGAACGAGAACGGGGTACGTGACCCGAAGAAGCCCTTCTTCATCATGGTGGGCATGAACCCGCCCCACAGCCCCTACCGCTCGTTGGACGACTGCATGGAGGAGGACTACAACCTCTACAAGGACCAGCCGCTGGAGAGCCTGCTGGTGCGCCCCAATGCAGATGCCACCATGGAAAAGGCGGCCTGTACCCCCTACTACTTTGCGTCGGTAACGGGTGTGGATAGAGCCTTCGGACAGATTCTGGATGCGCTGAAGGAGCTGGGATTGGAGAAGAACACCATCGTGGTATTCACCTCTGACCATGGTGAGACGATGTGTAGCCAGGGCATCAACGACCCCAAGAATACTCCCTACGCCGAGTCGATGAATGTCCCCTTCCTGATTCGCTTCCCCGAACGCATCAAGCCTCGTGTGGATGACCTGATACTGGCCTCTCCCGACATCATGCCTACCCTCTTGGGCCTGGCCGGACTGGGCGACCAGATTCCCGAAACGGTACAGGGACACAACTATGCCGAGCTATTCATCAATGCACAGGCTCAAGTTGCACGCCCCAACGGTGCTCTCTACATCCAGAATGTGGATGGCAAGAAGGATGATCAGGGCAATGTAATCACCTACCACCCCTCTTCACGCGGATTCAAGACGGCACAATACACCTTAGCCCTCTACATCGACCGGAAGCACCAACTGACCCGTACCCTCTTCTTTGATGATGCCAATGATCCCTACCAGATGCACAACATCCCCTTGGAGGAGCGTCCGGAAGTGGTGAAGGAGATACTGGCACAAATGGGCAGCCTGCTCAAGGAGATTGATGACCCCTGGTACAAGGAGGGCATCCTCAGCGAGATGATTCCCTATTAATTCATGGATAAGTTGACGGGCTGGCAAGAGAAATGTTTACCCTCTTTGGAATTGGAAAGCATATGACTTGTCAACTCGTCAACTGAAATCAAGTGTATCCACTTGCAAGCCAAACACCACTACTAACCCTATTTCTTTTTTTCTCTATGAATCATCTGAAACTATTTCACCATCTCTATCTGAATCAAAAACAGCGGAAACAGCATCTTCATCAAGATTCACCCCTTCCTCTTCATCAATCCACAGTGCAACCAAGTGACGCAAGACGCAGGCTATCTGCGGGCGTCTGCTTCCTGATGCTGCAGTTGCTGCTCTGTACCTTTCTCCCCGTCCAAGCACAAACACTTGGATTTGAAGAGGGTACATCTGGAGCGGTTCGCGTAAAGGGAGGAAAGATTCGCTGCTCCACGCTCCACTACAAGGAGGGGAAGCAGAGCTTGGAATGGAACTTCAAAGCGGGTTCGCAACTCACCATACAGCCGGAAAAACCGGTGGAACTGACTGAAGCCCGACGGAAAAAGGCGGGTATCAACTTCTGGATCTATAACGAACAACCCTCTACTGACTCGCTTCGTGTGGAGCTGCTCAACAAGGCGGGAGAGACGGCCTATCGCTTCGGTTTCCGCCTGACGGCTGCCGGATGGCGGGCCGGATGGATTAGCCTGCCCTACATGATGGCGGAGAAGGAGAGCGGGGAGATAGCCTCCTGGCGCATCACAGCACCGGCGCGGGAAGGACGCATCTTCATAGACCGCATCACCTTTCCCGTGGAGAAGAGCAACGACCGCACTACACCCGACGAGCAGATGCCCTACAACAACGGCATAAGCAATCGCGACCTGTGGCACTGGTGCCGCGTGTGGCAATGGGAACAGCTGACATACGACCTGCCGCTTCCCGACGCACTCACTCCTGCCGAGCAGGCTGACCTGAAACGGGTGGAGCAACGGATGGACTCGCTCTTTGCGCTGGAAAAAGTGCCGTTGAAACGAATCAAACAGGCGTATTCGCTCTTTGAGAAGGCGGGTATTGCTTTGCACAACGGCATAATCCAGGGTGCTCCGTTGGTGGCTCCCGATGAACTGAAGCGGAAGAAGGGGGAGATGACCTGGAGCGACTTGGAGACCATGCTGGCCGGATTTGCCTATGATGTGGTGGGCAACCATTCTAAAGAGGCTCTCCAGCGCTACCTGCTGGTTTGGCGTTATGCCCTTGACCAGGGCTTTGCCTACGGCAGCGGCATGGGTACCAACCACCACTACGGCTATCAGGTGAGGGAAATCTACTCCACCGCTTGGCTGATGCGGAAGGTTATTGCCCAAGCTCCGCAGGGGAAGGAGATTATGAAGGCGCTCACCTTCTGGTCTGCCCTGCAAGAGACCCGCCAGCCCTGTCCTCCGCTTCGCGACGAACTGCTCGACACCTGGCACACCCTGCTCATGCCCAAGACGGTAGCGGCTATGATGACCTTGGATGAGCGGGAACGGCTGCGGGAGATGAGCGGTCTCTCACGCTGGATAAGCAGCTCGCTGCGCTATACTCCCGGCACCATCGGAGGCATCAAAGTGGATGGAACGGCCTTTCACCACGGAGGCTTCTACCCCGCCTACTCCACCGATGCCTTAGGTGCAGTAGGAACTTTCGTAGCACTGACCAACCAGACTGCATGGTTGCCTACGCGGGAGGGAAGAGCAGTACTGAAAAAGGCCTTGCTCACCATGGCTACCTATAGCAACCTCCATGTATGGGGTATAGGTATCGGGGGACGCCACCCCTTCGGAGGTAATATGAAGAGTTCGGACATCGAAGCCTTTGCTCATCTGGCATTGGCCGGCGACCTGTCAGACATCTACTCTTTAAAGACAACAGCAGCGAACTCAGGCTCTTCAACCGGTGTGGCAGCGGGCTCCTCTTCGAAAGAGGTCTCCTCTTCTCTGAATAACACCCTGCCGATTGACCAGGAACTGGCGGAGCAGTACCTCCGTTTGGAGCAGCGGAATACTCCCTTGGCACAACAGCTGAAGGCACAAGGGGTGGACAAGGGCGAAGCTCCCCAAGGTTTTTTTGTGCTGAACTACGGCTCAGCCGGCATCTATCGAAAGGGCGAAACGATGGTGACACTCAAAGGCTACACCACCGACGTATGGGGTGCAGAGATTTACGCCAAGGACAACCGCTACGGCCGCTACCAGAGTTATGGTTCTGTACAGATTATGCGCGGGCCCACGCGCCAAGAGAGCGGATATGCCGAAGAGGGCTGGGACTGGAACCGTCTGCCTGGAACGACCACTCTTCACCTGCCTTGGGAACAGCTCGACAGTCCGCTGAAGGGAACCACTATGGCTCGCTCACGTGAGGATTTCTCTGGTTCCAGCAGTCTGGAGGGACGGTACGGTATGTTTGCCATGAAGTTGATGGAGCGGCAACTGGAGCACTTCACCCCTGACTTCAAGGCTCGCAAATCGGTCTTCTGCTTCGACAACCGACTAATCTGCCTCGGCAGTGACATCCGCAACAGCAATGCCTCCTACCCCACCGAAACCACCCTCTACCAGATGCTCTGCCGCGATGACCAGCCACAGGGAGTAATTAGAGAGCAGAAATCAAACGGAAAACGGGGGAAAGAAGGGGAACTGTTGAAGAGCAGAAAGAGTGCTCTGAAAGGGAAAACCGGGAGAGAAGCAAAGGAACAGCCAACAGGCGGAAAGCCTGGACAAGAGGAATATGCAGAGGGGATGGGTGACGAGCAGCAAGTATTGGCCGACGGCTTCGGCAACCGCTACTACGTGCGCCAAGGCGAGGTCCACACCTCGCGCGGCCTACAGCAATCACGTCACGACAAGACGCGCGAAGAGACCGAAGGGTGCTTTGCCACAGCCTGGATAGACCACGGAAAGGCTCCCCAAGGTGCCTCGTATGAATATATGGTCTGGATGGCTCCCTCCGAAGAGGAAATCGGCCAAACGGCCAATCCCACCGAGAGCTATCGCGTGCTGCGTCACGACAGCAAGGCACACATCGTACAGGACCTGCCCTCCGGAGTGACTGCCTATGCGCTGTTCGACTCCTTAGATGCTTTGGAAGAGGGCTCCCTCTTCGCCGCTCTACCTGCCGAAACGATGGTGATGACCCGCCCGAAAGCTGCTGCCTCCTCAACCGGGCGATGGGTAGTGAGCGTCTGCTCCCCTGCCCTTCATCTGGAAGAGAAGAGCTACACCACCTCCAAGCCCAGCCGCCCAGTAAAGCGGGAACTGCTGCTCCGCGGAGCCTGGAGCCTCGACACCCCACAGGCGGAGGTGAAACTGCAATCTACTACCGGAGCTGACGGAGTCGCAGAGACCCGCATTCTGGTAACCTGCTGCCACGGACAGCCAGTAGAGTTCACCCTCACCCCTGCCGAACAGTAAACATCCCTGAAGAAATATAGACAATCACCCCATAAGCAAACGATAGCATCCCGAACGGATTCCTAATCAAAGAAATTTGAACTATGCGACGAATCACTACCCTACTCATCACCAGCGTACACCGGCCACTCATGGCCCTACCAATCCTGCTTAGGATATGGCCGATCATGCTCCTGCCTCTGACGGCTACTGCACAACAGTTCTCCCACTTGAACTCCAAAGACGGACTGGCCCACCCCTCCGTGCTCTCCTTGGCACAGGACTCAATAGGACGTATCTGGATTGGTACGGCGGAGGGAATCAATGTGTATGACGGTGAAGAGCTGGTAGCCTACAAGCCCTACTCCCAAACCGATGGGGCGGTGCTCTACCCGGGCAACCTGATTCGCAAGATGGGATGCAGCAAGGAGGGAGACATCTTCTTCAAGACCAATAGGGCACTGGTCAGGTACAACATCCGTACGGGACACTTCTCCACGCTGATAGAGGATAATCAGATAGCCTTCACCGTGACTCGCCAGGGTGAGGTGTGGGTGGCCAATGACTACATGCTTTCTCGCTGGGATGCAGAGCAGGAGATACTGGTGCCGCAGAGGAAAATCTCCGTCAGCGTGGTCTATGACCTGGTGATGGACCGGAAGGGTGAGGCATGGATTATCTCCTCGCGCAACCTCTTCCGTCTGAAGCAGGACAATAGCACGGACTTCCTGACCGAAAGTACGCAGTTGCGCCGCATCTACGAAGCCGCAAATGGCGAAATCTGGGTGGGTACCTACGACGAAGGTCTGATGAGAATTGACCAGGAGGGACATATCACCCGATACAACAGCCGGAACGCTGCTCGGAAGGGGTTGAACGAGAACCATATCCGCTCCATCTGTGAGGATGCAGACGGCCATATCTGGTTCGGCACCTTCCAAGGCCTCTACCAGTATATCCCTGAGGAGGACCGTTTCAGAGCCTACACTCCTGAGCCTAAAATGGGCACACTCTCCAACTCATCGGTCCATGCCGTATTTGTCAGCCGGGAGAATGTGCTTTGGGCGGGTACCTATTACGGAGGGGTCAACTATGCCCTGCTCCATCGGCGCGACTACCGCTTCTTCCAGTCGGGTGCACGCCCCCAAGAGATGCTCTCCAATCCCATCGTAGGTGACATGACACAGGATCGGGAGGGCAACATCTGGATTTGTACCGAAGGAGGAGGACTCAATATGCTCTCTCCTACCACCGGCATCATACGCCAGTTCAAGGACCCCGTAAGCGGACAGTTCCTCCCCAACTCCAACCTGAAGGTGGTGCTCTATCACCCCGAGAGCAACCGGCTCCTGATTGGAACCAATGGAGGAGGACTCTATACCTATGATATAGACAACAACCGCTTCATCCCCGAGGTGGGACAGGAGAAGGATTCGCCGCTGAAGAGCGTGAACGACATGGCCCGCTCAGGCGATACCCTCTTCCTCTCGGCCGACATGAACATCTACACCTACTCCATGAAGAGCAAGAAGAGCCGGCTCTTGGCCTCCACGATGCTCTTCGCCAATATCGCCTTCTCACCGCACGACCAATCACTCTGGAGCGTGGCCGATGACTCCATCCACAAGATTGATGTGCAGAGCGGAAGAATCCTGCAACGCTATAGCCTCAAGCAGCAGGGAGTGGGATGTAGCGCCATACAGGTGTTTGTCTCGCAGCGCGGAGAGTTATACATCGCCACTCTCGGAAATGGAGTGATGAAGCTGAGCAACGGCCGCTTCGAACCTTTCCCCTCCCAACAGTCGCCGCTACTGAGCCACTACTGCTACCGCATCGGACAGATGGCCAACGGAGATCTGGTGATGATGGGCGACAAAGGGGTGACGCTGGTCAGCGAGCTGGGAGAGCCCAAGAAGAGCATCACCTTGGGAAAGGAGTTTCCCATTGATGCCTTCACACGCGACTGCGGATTGATGACCACCCCGGAGGGAAACCTCTACATCGGAGGCACCAACGGACTGATGGCCATTGGCAAAGCCTACATCGAAATGAAGGAGAAGGAGAGTGAAATCTTCTTCACCCATCTCTCGGTACACAACAATCCCGTGGAACCGGGTGACGGGTCGGGCATCCTCACCCAGACAATGCCGTTTACTCAGGAGATCAAACTGACCTATGAGCAGAACCGCATCACAGTACGCTTTGCCTCCACCAATCCGGTACTTCACCACCAGCACATCTACGAATATCGGATGGATGGTGCAGACAGCCACTGGTACCAGACCACACAGAAGAGTATCTCCTACACGAATTTGGCTCCGGGACACTATACCCTGCGCATCCGGGAGAATGACAAGCTACACCAAAGCGCATCGCCTGCGCTGACGCTGAAGATTACGGTACTTCACCCCTGGTACACCTCATGGTGGGCTTGGCTCATCTACCTCTCTTTGGTGGCGTTGGCCGTCCGTGTCGCCTACGGCATAGCACGCACCAAACACCGATTCCGCGAGTCCATGCGGAAGGCGCAGATGGAGAAGCAGCAAATCAAGGAGGTGAATGAGGAGAAGTTCAAGTTCTTCACCAGCGTAAGCCATGAGTTCCGCACGCCGCTGACCCTCATTATCGGCCAGCTGGAACTGCTGCAACACCATACGCTGCCACCGTTCATCAGCAGCAAGCTCAAGAAGGTGACGCAGCAATGCAACCGGCTCAACAACCTTGTAAGCGAACTGATTGAGTTCCGCAAGTATGAACAGGGACGCAACAAACTGCACGTGAGCGAGCAGCAGATCGGAACCTATATCCGCGAGATTCACGAAAGTTTCCGTCCCTTGGCCGAACAGCAGGAGATGAACTTTGTGCTGACCTGTGATTGCGAAGATACCCGTGTATGGTTCGACGGGAAACAGATGGCTAAGGTCATCTACAACATCCTCTCCAATGCCTTCAAGTACACACCTAAAGGAGGTTCGGTAGTGACCACGGTTGCTTTGGCTCCATCGGGCCAGGAGGTGTTGCTGACGGTATCGGACAGTGGTGTAGGTATCGGCAAGCGCGACCTGCCCTACATCTTCGAACGTTTCTATCAGGCCGACAATCCACTGCCCAACGAGAAGCAGCTGTTCCGTGCTGGTATCGGTCTGGCTTTGGTGAAGAGTATTGTGGAAGAGCACGGAGGAAAGATTGAGGTGAGTAGCCAGGTGGGACAGGGTACCACTTTCTGCATCCACCTGCTGTTGGGCAAGCGCCACTTCGAGCAAAATGAGCATGTGGTGTTTGAGGAGAAGGGCAAAGAGGTGCAGGCCTTGCTGCCAGAAATCATCCTGCCAGCCGAAGAGGACTTCTCGCCCACAAAGGAGCTGGACGAAGGAGGAAAACCGAGCGACAAGAGAAGTGTTGGGGAGAAGAGCCTGCCTGAGATGGAGAAGCCGATGGTACTCCTCGTGGAGGATAACCAGGAACTGCTACAGATGCTGAAGGAGATTTTTGCTCCACTCTACCGGGTGCAGACGGCCTGCAACGGCAAGCAGGCCTATGACCTGATTGTAGAGAAACAGCCCGACTTGGTGGTGAGCGATGTGCTGATGCCGGAGATGACAGGTACGGAACTTTGTGTATCAATCAAGAAAAACATCGAGCTGTGCCACATCCCAATCGTGCTGCTTACTGCACTCAACCTGCCCCAACACCATTTAGAGGGGCTGATACGCGGAGCAGACGACTACGTATGCAAGCCCTTCAGCCCGCAGATCCTGCTGGCACGCTGCGGCAACATCATCCGTTCACGCCGCCTGTTGATGCAGCGGGTATCTCGGGAGCCCGAAGCCCATATCGCACTCATTGCAACCAACCCATTGGACAAGGAGTTTTTAGAGAAGATTGATGCAGTCATCGAGAAGCATACGGACAATATCCTGTTTGGCGTAGATCAGTTGGCCTCGGAGATGTGCATGGGACGTACCTCGTTCTACAACAAGTTCAAGGCACTCACAGGCATGTCGCCCGGCGACTACATCAACAGCTTTAAGCTGAAAAAGGCAGCCACCTGGCTGAAGCAGAGCCCCACGCTCTCCATCACCGAACTGGCCGAACGCCTCGGCTTCAACACCACCAGCTACTTCTGCCGGAAGTTCAAGGAGCAGTTTGGCGTAACGCCCAACCAGTATAAGAAGCAGAATGAAGAGAAGGAGGGAACTGAAACGGGAGAGGAAAAACTTGCCTAGGGATGGTTTTTCTAATACCGAAGTGATTCACTTTGACTGAGAAGATCTGTGATGACGGAAGTGATTCACATTGACTGAGAAGATGTGTGATGACAGAAGCGATTCACTTTGACTGAAGAGATGTGAGGTGACGGAGGGAGGATGCATTCTCTGGGGATAGCGATAAAAAGATGCGGATGAGAAGAGTTCGGGCAAATCTGCCTCTCTTCTCATCCGCATAGTTTTTAACTTCCTCGTGTCGATGATTCTCCCTCCTTCCGCTCTCTCTTATCTTGTGGGAAGGATTGAATCCTCCGCTGAATTATCCATATCATCAGCAGAACGAAGGTTTGTTGACAAGGAACGAACGAAGGTTTGCTGAAGAGCAGTATTACCTCATCAGGCGTGCCCTCATCCGCTGCAAGGAGAGGCGGTTGTCCCCGATTGTCATCATCTGCTCCAACTCCTTCAGCCGTGCAGCAATCTCCTGCTTCTGCTCGGGAGTAGCCACATTCTCGATGCGGTTTAGTTCAGCCAGTACCTCCATGCGTTCCTTTTCGACAGAAATCTCCTTGGGGAAGGTGCGCAGAAGGGCGATGACTTCCCCCATCTGTTCTTGCTGCTTTCCGTCAATAACACGACGAAGCCACATGGCATACCTCAGTTTCAACGCACCCGCATAACCCTCTTTCTCCAGAATCTTTAGCGAAGCTATCCGCTTGTCAAAATCAAGCCCCATCCGCTTGTAAATGCGGAACTCCTCGCCATAGGTACGCATGATTTTCTCTTCTACCGGTTGCCTTCCCAACTTCTTGATAAACAGCTTCCGTTCCTTCAGCAGACGGGCAAAGAGGGGATCATCCGTCGATTGGATGATTGCATCCACCAGCTGCCAGTTTTCCGGCAGGCAGAGCTGAGACGTGGAGAGCGGCATCAGCAGTTCGCCTACGACCTGCGGCAGATTGCCGTTACCGGTACGTTGCAACAGTGCCACATAGCTCCGGAGAAACTCCGGCTTGCGATCACCTGCCTGATATTGCTGCTCCATCTCCACCTTCTCCACCGCCTCCTGCATCTTCTGCACAAAGGTGCGTTCGGACTTACGTGTCGTGGCCCCGGTTTCCAGGCAGAAGAGCGAACCATCGGGATTGAGAATCAGGAAGGTAGGATATACCCTTACGCCATATTTCTTGGCAATCTCTATCCCCTCTCCCTTCTCCATGTCGCGCTTGAGCGATACGTAACGGGGATTGAAATAGTCGCCACACTCCTTCATGGGGAAGATTTCCCGGGCCATGTATTTGCAGGGGCCGCAACTCTGTGTATAGCAGTCGATGAAGAGCTTCTTCCCCTCATGTCCAGCCTTCTCCAAGGCTTGCTGAAGGGTCAGCTCTTCAAACCGAATGCCTTGCTGTTCGCCACAAAGTTCATTGAGCAAAGTCTCCAACTTCTCACCAGCAAAATCGGCATAGAGAGAGACAATTCTACCCTCGGCATCCAAAACGAAGTAACGGGGAATACCCACTATCTTGTAGTCGCTCTCGAAAGAGGAACCTCCCTCCACATCCGCTCTCCAGTTGATGGTACCCTTGATCTGGTGCTTCTCGATGGCATTGAGCCAAGCCTGGAAGGATTTGTTCCGGTCAATGGAGAGGGTAACAAAGGCAATATCCTGTCGCTGGCTCCATTGTTGACGCAACTCCAAGAAGTGAGGCATCCGCTGCAAGCAGCTGTGGCACCAGGTGGCCCACACATCGACCACCACCACCTTGCCCCGCAATTCAGCAAAGGTATGTACATTCCCGTCCGCATCCTTGAATTCAGAAAGAGGAGCCATACAGCCTTTCCTCAGTTTGCCGTACTCATCATAGAGCTTGAGCAGACGCTGTTTGCCCGGGCTGTCGAGAGCCTGTCGCTCAATCAAAGGGCGAAGCTCAGCCAGCCCTTCGGTATATCCCCTGTTTTGGAAAGCAAATTCGATGTTCTGCATGTAGGGTTCATGAAGCAGAGGATGGGGAGCAGAGAATACCTCCCTCAGTTTGGCATAGTCGTTCTTGTTCAATGCCCGGAAGGGGAAACGGGTGGTGAAGCCGAGTCCATCACGAGCAGCATCGAAGGATTCACCCCGCTTCAAAGCCTGGAACATATAGTAATAATCCGCAAAATCTACCGGACGATGTGCCTTCATGAAGGCCATCACAGTGGTATCGCGCAGGTCAATAACCTGGACCTGCTGTAACAGGCTATCCATGTTGGACACCTTTCCCTTGTGCTTCATGAGATACTCGCCACCGTCCCAGACAAACTGGCATTGGGCCTTCAGTCGCTCTGCCGAAGAGGAGATCTGCTGAGCCGAAAGATTCACGCAGAACGTGAGTACCAACAGCACAGGCAACAGATTGTATTTATTCGTCATAGCCATAATGATATTCAGTTAAGTGAAGTTCTACTAAGTAAGGACATACAAAGTGAAGTAGTAAAAAAGTGACAAGGCAAAAGTGCATCCTCAGACACACCTCTGCCTTGTGCACGTTTGATGGTTAGTCCTGAGGACCTACTGCTATACTCTCCAGATCAATACCATAGGTATTCTTCATGTAGGTGAGCAGGTCTTCGTACAGCTTGCTGATAACCGGATAAGTCTCCTTGGGATACTTGGCATAGAACTGATCCTTGGTGTAGAACATCGCCATACGGATATAGTTCAAGAAGAAATCCTTATGGGTAGAAGTGGTGCTGTTCTCTGCCCAATACTTAGGAGCATTATATACGTCCTTGTAATAAGTAAATGCCAAACTTGCCCTGTTAGCCGGCAGTTCCTCGGGAGCGTAGCAATAATAGATGAATCCTCTCTTCAGACGGTGATTCTCATTCTCCATGTTTGCGGCATTGTCCGTAACAAGCTTGGTCTCGAAGTCGATATTCTCCATCCATTCGGCAGGAACAACAATACTTCCACTCTCCTTGGCTGCTTTGATAATGGCATAAAGGAACGAACAGCGCTTGAGCTTCATGGCCGTAGGATCGCTTCCGGCAATCTCCGAGTTCTTGAAGCTGATGGCCCAATAGTCAAATCCATTCAAATAAAAGGAGATGAATCCGGGTACTACGTCATCCACAACACCTGTTCCACCGGTGCCGCCAGTACCACCGGTGCCGCCAGTACCACCTGTACCGCCAGTACCACCTGTACCGCCAGTACCACCTGTACCACCGGTGCCGCCAGTACCACCTGTACCGCCAGTACCACCTGTACCACCGGTGCCAGTGCCCGTTCCTGTACCTGTGCCGGTGCCTGTGCCAGTACCCGTACCTGTGCCGGTGCCAGTACCAGTGCCAGTACCACCTGTACCACCTGTGCCAGTGCCAGTACCTGTACCCGTACCTGTGCCGGTGCCAGTGCCAGTACCTGTACCTGTACCTGTGCCGGTGCCAGTGCCCGTTCCTGTACCCGTGCCCGTTCCTGTACCTGTGCCCGTTCCTGTACCCGTGCCCGTACCTGTGCCGGTGCCAGTGCCACCAGTGCCACCTGTACCACCTGTACCACCTGTACCATCAGTGCCAGTACCGGTGCCAGTACCTGTACCTGTGCCGGTGCCAGTACCAGTACCCGTACCCGTACCTGTGCCGGTGCCGGTGCCAGTGCCACCTGTACCACCTGTACCATCAGTGCCAGTACCGGTGCCAGTACCTGTACCTGTACCTGTGCCAGTGCCCGTACCTGTACCTGTACCTGTGCCCGTTCCTGTACCCGTGCCACCGGTACCGCCGGTACCACCTGTGCCGCCAGTACCACCTGTGCCGCCAGTACCACCTGTGCCGCCAGTACCACCTGTGCCGCCAGTACCACCAGTACCACCTGTGCCGCCGGTACCACCTGTGCCGCCGGTACCACCTGTACCGCCAGTTCCACCTGTACCGCCTGTATCACCTGTACCACCCGTGCCACCTGCATCACCTGAACCACCGGTATTGAAATCGCGTTCTACGCCACAGAAGTTCTTCATCATATAGATTTTGATAGGGAAACCTGAGCGTGTCATTTCGGGTGAGAGGTTGGGGAAAATGTGATTCTTGAAGAAGCTTACATAGAAAGGCACATCACTCTCCGGCAGGTCCTCACCTTTGTATATCAAACCTGTACCATCAGATGTCCATGAACGGTTCAGGTCCGTTTCCGTAATCTCCTTATAAAGCAGATACACGCCATACTGATCATGGATATCCTGAATTTCAAAGTCAAAATCGTTGTCGCCTTGCGGAAACTTCATTCTCAGAACCGAATAATTTCCTGAAGGTTCCAGTGCATCTTCTGTGGTTGCACAAGATGATGCCAAGAGGGAACAGAGTCCTATTCCTGTCCAATATAATACCTTTTTCATAAATCGTCGTTTGTAATGGTTGATAATACACCTGAACGCTTTCCACCCAGCTCATTCTGTTCCAAGCGACCGTTGCGGTCCATGGAATTCTTGGGGATGGGCACCGTATAGAGCAGGTCGTTCTCATTGAGCGTGTAGGTCATGTAAGTGTTTTCACTCTCGTACCAGATGTGCTTGATTTCCTTCATACCCCAGCGACGCAGGTCGTACCAGCGATGATCCTCAAAGCAGAGTTCTCTTCTGCGCTCTTCACGCACGAAGCGAACCAGATCGTCTGCATTATGAATATCCTTAGCGGCATATTCGTCAGCAGAAAAACGCTTTATTCTCAGCCCATTCAATGCAGAGAGAGCTTGCGAGCAATCTTTGCCATCGCCTTTCTCCTTGTAGATCATCGCCTCAGCCTCTGCATAGTTGAGATAGGCTTCGGACAAACGCAGGCTTCTGCCAAAGGTTGCTTGAGAAGAGATGGGCTTGAAAGTGGTGGAGTTGACCTTCAACTTTCCGTAGGTCAGTGGCATGGGAGCTGATGCGCCAGAGGTAGGATAGTTGGTGGTCGTACGATGAACGATGTAACGCTCCTCGCGCAGGTCACCCTCCTCGAAGGAGTTGATCAGCTCGTCAGAGGCTCTGAAGTAGGAGTGCATCACCCGCTGGTTCTGGTCGCGTTCGGGATAGTCACGTCCCCATCCTGCCATGTCGGTAGGATTACCATAGGGCCAGATGGTCTCCGGGGATTCTGCATAAGAGAAGAACTCATGGTAGTAGGTCATCTCCATCTCCATATCCTTGTCATACTTGGAGAGAGGGATGGTGTTGAGGTCAAGCAGTTTGAAGCGGGCATCCTGCATCACCGCCTCGGCATACTTGGCCGCCTCTTCCCAATTCTCCATATAGAGATATACACGTGAGAGCATCAGCTGCACCATGGGCAGGCTGGTACGGAAGTCACTCTTCCACTGGCGCGACTCGGGCAGCGAGCGGTAGAGCTCTTCGGACTGCTTGAGGTCAGAGAGAATCTGCGTATAGACTGCCTCCACCGACTGACGTCTCAGCACATCCTCATCACCCTCAATGCCACTGTTGAGCTTCAAGGGTACGCCGGGCGATTGTGGGGCCACATTGTAAGGCTTGCCAAAGATATTGACCAAATGGAAATACATGAATCCGCGCAGGGCATACGCCTGAGCCTTGACATAGGCAACCTCCTCGTGCTGTTCAGCCGGAGCATCATCCACGTAGTCGAGCACGGCATTGCATCCCATAATAAACTCATAGTAAGTGAGGTACATGTCGCTGCGTGCATAGGAGAGGCCGGCATTGTCCATCATTTCATACATATCGGGTTGCCAGGTATAGGCAGCCAGAAACTTATCGGGGTCAAAACCCTCCTGCGGCTTCTGGTAGGGAGCAGCCGTCACATCATCGCTCATCAAGTCGAGGAAGATATTGAGGTCCGACTTATCGTATCGGGGATATGCCTCGCCCAGCAATATCTCGTTGAACGACGAAGCATCTTTGGGAACGAATTCGCTCTGCGAGTCCGGTTCCAGGAAGTCGCCGCAACCGGTCAGGAACAGAAGTGCCGCGGCGCCTATCATAGTATGGTGTTTCATTGTAATCATCATTAATAGTATGGTTAATTGTTAGAATCCTACACTCAGTCCGAACGAGAAGATACGCGGCTGCGTGCTGTTGCCCAATTCGGGGTCATACCCGTTCCAGCGTTTGCTGGCAATGACAAACAGGTTGTTGGTGCTGGCGTGAAGCGAGAGGCTGGTGGCCTTGAACTTGGCACAAATCTGCTGCGGCAGGTTGTAGGAGAGCTGCAGCTGCGTGCAACGCAAGAACGAACCGCTCACCACCATGGCATCCGACAATCCCCACATATTGTACAGGTTGTCATTGAGTCCGTTAGGCAGGGCAATGTTCCACTTGTCCTCTATCGAGGTGTAGAGAGCCGGGATGTTGGTCTTCTGCTCGTCGCCGGGGTTCTTCCAGCGGTTGTTGAGCTCCTTGGAGATGTTGCTGAGCGGGCTCGGCATCTTTCCGTTGGTGAAGGTTGAATAGGGGTTGGGCAGACGCTTCTTGGCGCCTAACAGCAGAGCGAAATCGGCTCCGATAGAGAACTCTTTCCAACGGATGCGGGTGTTGAAACCGCCCGAGAAGTAGGGTTCTGACTCACCTGAATAGACCAGGAAAGTGGTGGGGTCGATGGAGGTATTGCCCTTACCGTCTGCCGTCTGCAGCTTGTTGAAAGTGGGGTAACCGTTCTCCGGGTTCAGACCGGCAAAGGAGTAGGACCAGAAGGAGTAGAGTGAGTAGCCCTTCTTGAGCGGACGGTTGCTGTTGCCCGAAAGGTAGTCAGTATGGGTCAGCTCGTCAGCCTTAGCTGTACGGTCATCGGTCTGGCTCTTGTTCCAGTTCTGTCCGGCATTCAGACCTACGGTCCATGCAAAGTCCTTGGTCTGGTAAGGAGTGAAGTTCAACTGTACTTCCAGACCGTGGTTGTAGATGATACCTCCGTTGAGCGGCATGGAAGAGAAACCATACTCCGAGGCGATGTCCTGACGGATGATGGCATTGGAGCGACGTCCGTAGTACTCCACGTTCATCGTCACCTTGCGGAAGAGCTGCAGGTCAAGACCGAGGTTCCAGGTGCGGGTACGCTCCCACTTCAGGTTGCGGTTAGGCAGACTGGAGATACCCAGGGTATATTGTCCATATCCCTTGAGGATGCTCTGGTAATAGGCAATCAGGTCGGGACTGATAGAGGTGACCACATTACCCTGAATACCGTACGTTCCGCGAAGGTTGAGCTGATTGATCCAGGAGATATTGTCCTTGATGAAGCTCTCCTCAGCCATTCTCCAGGAGAAACCGAACGAATAGGTAGGGTCAAACTGCTTGTTGACATCCTGACCGAAGCGGTTGGAGGCATCGGAACGGATGTTGAAGTTGAAGACATACTTATTCTTCAGCGCATAGGCCATGGTGGCGAAGAAAGACATGTAATTGGTGTTGGCTGTCGTCTTCTTCCATCCGCCCTGGTAGAGCTGGTTGAGTGCACCCCACTCCACCTCGGTCTCCATACCCATGGGCACGAGGTCTTCGGGACGGGTAGGCGATACGATGATTTCACCACGTTCAGGTACATAACCCCAAACGGTATTACCCACGCTGCGTGTGCGGTTGGTACGCACCTCCATACCCAACATGGCATTGATGCGGTGAGATTCGTTGAAAGTCTTGGAGAAGAGGAGCTTGTGCTGCATGTTCAGTGCAGTGCTGTAGCTGTCATTGGTGGTGAGCTGACCACCGAAGGGAAGCATGGCCGCATTGTACTTAGCCGTTCCGGCCTCTTCGCTGCCGTAGGCATACCCACGATAGTTACGTTCGATGTAGGAGCTCTGTTCGCCGGCATAAGCCTGCGAGTTGTTGGCACTGCGCGAGATGCTTCCTACAGCCTGATAGCGGAGCCACTCGAACAGTTTGAAGTCAAAGTTCACCGAAGCGTTGAATGTGCTTCCGCTGTTCTTCGACCCGCTGTTGGCCATCTCATTGAGGATGTTGTAGGCATACTTATTGTACGGGCCGTCAATGGCATTGAAGCGGTAGGTGTAGTACTGCTGGTAGTAAGCCAGGTCGCCGTTGGTTTCGTAGCAGGGCACAGCGCGGCTGGTATTCAGCGCGTAAGAGTAAGGGCTCACGCCGGCTCCATAGCCGTCGGCATCGCGGAAGCTACCGTTGAGGTTCAGGGCCACGCGCAGGCGGTTGTTGAGCTGGGCATTGACAGCCAGACGGGTGGTAAACATCTGGTTTTCGTTTCCCTTCTCCGTACCTTTATTGTCCTGATAGCCCAGCGAAGCGTTGTAGGTCACTTTCTGAGTGCCGCCCGATACACTGAGGTTATGGCTGTGGCTGAAGGAGTTGCGGGTAAGGATGTCAAACCAGTCGGTGTTGACGGTCTCCAACCGCTGCATCTGGCGGGCAAAGTCCTCCTCACTGATCATGCGGTTGTTGAGCATGGCCATCAATCCTTCGTAGGTATAGATTTGCGGCAGCGGCTCGCTCTGGTAGCTTACACCGGCATCGTAGGCCTCCTTGCTGAACTGAATGCGCTCCTTGGAGTTCATGAAGTCGAAGTTGTCGTAGGTGGGACGCATACGCACTGAGAAGTTGGTGCTGTAGCGCACGCTGGTACGTTCGGCACTACCCTTCTTGGTGGTGATGACAATAACACCGTTGGAGGCCTTCGAGCCATAGATGGCAGTGGCTGAGGCATCCTTGAGTACGGTGATGGTCTCGATGTCCTGCGGATTGAGCCAGGCAATCTGGTTACCGATCAGCTCCTTCATGTCGGTTGTCATCGAAGAGCTTACATCGATGGAGAGCGGATCTTCCTGAATAATACCATCGACCACCCAGAGCGGGTCGGTATTACCGAGGATGGTAGAGGTACCGCGGATGGTAATCTTGGGTGAAGCACCCACACGGGATGAGGTGTTGACTACGCTCATACCGGCAATCTTACCCTGGAGCATCTCGTCGATTCGGGAGTAGGCAGGCATCATGATCTGGTCGGCCTTGACCGTCGTGAAGGCACCTACCATGTCCTTACGGGGCAACTGGTGGTAACCGGTCTCGATGATGGTAACCTCATCCAGCATATTGGCATCGGCCTGCATGATGATACGCATCGGACGGTTGCCGCGGCAGGCCACCTCCTTCTTCTCCATACCAATGAAGGTGATGACCAGGACGTTCTCTTTGCCATCGGTCCGTTTGGGCAGTCTCATGCTGAACTCACCGTTGATGTCCGTGGCAGTACCCATAGCGGTTCCCTTCACTAAGATAGTGGCACCGGTAAGCGGTAATCCTTCCTGATCGACCACCACACCTCTGACTACCGTGGCTCCTGCATTGTCATTCACCACCACTACGCCCTCCACCATGGAGTAGCTCAGTCCGAAATGTTTCAGTACCTGGTCAATGGCCTTGTCAACGGGCATGTTCTCTACGGACAGGTTCTTGCATCGCTTGTCCTTTACTTTTTCCAAGTTGTACATAAACTTGACCCCAGTCTGTTCGCGGAACTGCTTGATAACTTCCACGAACGGAGCATCCTTGAAACGCAGATTGACTGTCTTCTGCTGGGCATATCCTATCACGGTCATGCCACAAAGCATCCACAGCAAAAAGAGGCGTACAAAGGCTCTTTTACATTTTGCTTTCGTTTCCATTTACATTAATATTAAGGTAAT
>CAMGIP010000023.1 GCA_946056155.1 uncultured Mediterranea sp.
CCCATGGGGGTGTAGTAGCAGACAGCCTGGGGCACACGGAAGAGGGCGGTCTCCAAAGTGGCGGTACCGGAGGTGACCAAGGCGGCCGTGGCATGACGAAGCAGGGCATAGGTCTGGCCATGAACCAGATGGACCTGACTGCCCTCCACAAAGGGACGGTAGTAGGCGGGGTCTATGCCGGGTGCACAAGCCAGCACGGCCTGGTATTCGGGGAAGCGGGCAGCGGCACGGAGCATACAGGGGAGATTGTCCTTGATCTCCTGCTTGCGGCTGCCGGCCAGCAGGGCGATGATGGGCTTCTCCTCCAAGCCGTTGCGACGGGCAAACTGGGAGGAGCTCTCTCTATCCTGATGGAGATAGGCTTCTACCTCATCCACCGTAGGATTGCCCACATAGTGAATGGGGTAGTGGTGCCTCTCCTCGAAAAAGTCTTTCTCAAAGGGAAGGATGGAGAAGAGGGCATCTACATCGCGGCGGATGTTCTTGATGCGGTACTCCTTCCAAGCCCATATCTTGGGGGAGATGTAGTAAAAGACGGGAATGGAGGTATGGCTATGGATGTAGCGGGCTATCTTGAGGTTGAAGCCAGGGTAATCGATGAGAATCAGCACATCAGGGTTCCAGGCCTCGATATCTGCACGGCAACGCTTCATGCCGGAGAGGATGGTACGCAGATGGAGCAGCACAGGGATAAAGCCCATGTAGGCCAGCTCTTTGTAGTGCATCACACAGGTACCACCTTCGGCAACCATCAGGTCCCCGCCGAAGAAGCGAAAGCGGGCCACGGGGTCCGCTTCCTTCAATGCTTTCATCAGCTGCGAGGCATGCAAGTCGCCGGATGCCTCACCGGCTATCAGATAGTATTTCATTCCTTCATTACTCTTCTTCCGTTTCAGAATTATCGGTTGTTCCTTTCTTCCTAAAGCCCTTCGGCAAAACCTTATCGGCTTAGGGAAGAGGATTTCTTACTCTTCTTCCGTTTCGGGAGTCAACAAAAAGTCGAGCCGATTCATCATCTCGTAGGCGGTGACATCCACCGTAACGGGGGTGACGGCAGCATAGCCATGGTCGAGTGCCCAATGGTCGCTCAGCTCGTTCTCGCTCTCGCGGTTAATGTACTCGCCGGTGAGCCAGTAGTAGTGGGCATCGCCGCGATGGGCAAAGTTCTCCCACTCGTTGGTCCAGTCGCCACGGGTCTGGCTGCAGATGCGTACTCCCTGGAGCGGACCCACGGGGAAGTTGACATTGAGGCAGACCAAAGGGGGAAGGCCATGCTGGAGCACCTGACGGGCCATGGAGCGGATGTAGGCGAGGGCATGGCTGAAATCGGCGTTGGGCGAATGGTCGCACAGGGAGAAGCCGATGGAGGGGATTCCCTTGAGGCAACCTTCGATGACCACACCCATCGTACCGGAGTAGTGGACATTCACCGAGGAGTTGTCGCCGTGGTTGATGCCGGCCACCACAAGGTCGGGCTTGCGGCTGAGCACGGTGTGGAAGGCGAGCTTGACACAGTCGGTGGGTGTACCCGAACATTTATAGACAGCCAGACCGGGCTCCTGACGGAGCAGCTGGTAATGGATGGGCTCGTTGACGGTCAGGGCCGAGGCACAGCCCGACCGCATCCGGTCGGGGGCCATCACCACTACATCTCCGAGGGGACGCAGGCACTTGACCAGTTCGCTGATACCTTTGGAAATCACGCCATCGTCATTGGAGACGAGAATCAATGGTCTTACATTTTCCATATGCTCGTCTCTCCTTATTCTACAATGGTTACCCATCCGTGTACATCGGGTTCGTCGCCATACTGGATGCCGCGCAACAGGTGGTAGAGCTTCGTGCAGACAGGTCCGGGCTTGCCGTCCTTGGCAATGACATAGCTCTTTCCGTTCTCCAGGTCATCGATGCGTTCGATGGGGCTGATGACGGCAGCAGTACCGCAAGCACCGGCTTCCTCAAAGGTGGTCAGCTCCTCTTCGGGCACGGGACGACGCTCTACCTTCATGCCGAGATCTTCGGCCAGCTGCATCAAGCTCTTGTTGGTGATAGAGGGCAGAATGGAGGTTGAGAGCGGAGTGATGTAGGTATTGTCCTTGATACCGAAGAAGTTGGCCGCACCGCACTCGTCGATGTATTTCTTCTCCTTGGCATCGAGGTAGAACTCGCAGGCATAGCCCAGATCGTGCGCCTTCTTGTTGGCACGCAGACTGGCAGCGTAGTTTCCGCCGACCTTATAGATACCGGTACCCAAGGGTGCCGAACGGTCAAACTCACGGATGATGACGTAGGGATTGGTAGAGAATCCGCCCTTGAAGTAGGGACCTACGGGAGTGACGAAGATGAGGAAGAGGTACTCCGATGCGGGGTGTACACCTACCTGTGCGCCGGTACCGATCAGCAGCGGACGGATATAGAGGGAGGCACCCGACTCGTAAGGGGGAATGAAGCGTTCGTTGAGTTTCACCACCTTGAGCACAGCCTCACGGAAACGTTCGGTGGAGAGCTCAGGCATCAGGATGCCCTGACAGGTGGATTGCAGACGGGCAGCGTTCTCCTCCAAACGGAAGATACGCACCTTGCCGTCCTTGCCGCGGAAAGCCTTCAGTCCTTCAAAAGCCTCCTGACCGTAGTGAAGACAGGTGGCGGCCATGTGCATAGGAATGGTCTCTTCGCTACAAACTTCGGTTTCTCCCCAAGCGCCGTTGCGATAATAAATTCTCACGTTGTAATCTGTCTTCATGTATCCGAACGGCAGATTAGCCCAATCAAGTTCTTTCATATCTTAGAATGTATTAAGTTTCAAGTGATAGTTTCGCGCAAAAATAGCCTTTATTCTTCAGATTTCAGCTTTTTTGCCCATAATTTTTCTATTTCCTGGTCTGCTTTGGTCAATTTATCATTGCAATAGGCGATAATTTCGTTGGCCTCCTTGATTTTGTCGGCCATTTCGTCTATCTCCAACTGGTCGTTGTCTATCAGGCTGACGATCTCTTCCAACCGCCGCATGGCCTGTGAGTAGGTGGGTGTCTTCTTTGCCATATCAGGTATATTTATGTTTTATGGTTGCTGTTTTTCGGTCACGGTAGAGGTGACGCGTCCGGAGCGGAAACGGGTCTCTATCTGGTCGCCCGGATTCAGTTGGGAGGCCTCCTTGATGATGCGTCCCTCTTTGAGGGTGAGGCTATATCCACGGGCCAAAAGGCGTTCGGGCGAAGCGTCTTTCAACCGTTGGCTGCTGATGGCCAGCCGATGCTGCTCCTCTGTGAGGCGGTGGCGCCAGCCGCGGATAAGCTGCTCCTGCAAGGTTATCAACCGGTTTTGCGAAGTGAGCAGACGGGTGCCCACCTCTTGCCGTAGCTGGCCCTGAAGGGTCTGCAGACGGATGCGGTTGTCGGTCAGTCGGAAGCGTACCTCGTGCTGCAACGTCTCCTGGAGCTGCTGCAAACGGCTGCGCGAGGTGCTGAGCCGCTGATAGACACGCTGTGGAAGGGCGGTGCGGTATTGGTCGAGCTGACGGTGTGCGGTCAGCAAGCGGCGCTCTACCCGCTGCTGCAACTGACTTTGGAGGTTCTCCAAGCGGCGGTCGGCCTCCTCGTAGCAGGAGAGGAGAAGCGCGGCAGCTGCGGTGGGGGTCTTGACACGGGTATGGGACACGGCATCTATCACGGTGTCGTCACGCTCATGCCCTATACCGGTGATCAGAGGCAGGGGGAACTGGGCACAGGCGGAGGCCAAGAGGTAGGTATCAAAACCGGTGAGGTCGCTCACTGCTCCTCCACCTCGGATGATGACCACCACATCGAAGTGGTCCATCTGCTCCATGATGGCATCAAAGGCGGAGAGAATGGAGGCTTCTACCTGATCGCCCTGCATCACCGCCGGAAAGAGCTTGACCTCAAAATGGTACCCTTTGGGATGGTGGGTAAGCTGATGAACAAAGTCGCCGTAGCCGGCGGCTGAGGAGGAGGAGATCACAGCAACGCGACCGGGCAGTTCGGGCATGGGGAGCTCTTTGTTGAGGGTGAGCACCCCCTCGCTCTCCAACTGCTTGAGTATCTGCTGACGGTTGCGCACCAAATCGCCCAACGTATAGGTAGGATCCACGTCATGCACGGTGAGGCTGTAGCCGTAAAGCTCATGAAACTGTACGCTCACCAGTACCTGCACCCGTATGCCTGCGCTGAACGGACGTCCGGTGCTCTCCTCAAAGTAGGGCTTGAGCAACCGCCAGACGTTGTTCCAGATGGTGCCTCGCGCTTTCGCTATCAGCACACCGCTCTGCTCATCATTCTGCACAAACTCCACAAAGCAGTGGCCGGCCGCATTGGCTCGTACCTCGCTCAGTTCGGCTTGTATCCAATACTGGCCATCTACCCGGTCTTGGAGGACTCGGCGCACCAGATTGTTGAGGGCATAAAGGGAATACGCTTCACTCATAACAGTTCATATCTGATTCTATTCAATATTTTTCCTTCTCTCAGCAGTTTTGAGTCGCAGCTCTGCCTCTTCATTTCAAAGCAGGGATTTACTCTGCCTCACTTCTGCCTCTTCATTTTTCTAAGCAGAGGTTTATTCTGTCTCACTTCTACCTCTTCATTTTTCTAAGCAGCACCTATTTCCAGTACTCCTGATAGGCTTTCGACACATCAGGAATGCCATACCCGTAGATATTGTCCGGAAAGTCGAAACGATTGCCGCATTGACGCACCACCTCTATCAACTGCTTGGCCGTAAGGTGAGGGAGCGATTGCCAAAGGCAAGCCACCAAACCGCAGACAATAGGGGTAGAGTATGAGGTGCCGTTGGCGCGGGTGTGACTACCGTCAGCTCCAATGATTTCGGTGAACTCACCCAAGGCCATCACGTCGGGCTTGATGCGGAAGTCGGCCGTGGTACCTACAGAGGAGAAGGGAGCCAGCTCCCCATCGCGCTTGACCGCTCCTACGGTCAGCACATGATGCGCATCAGCCGGTGGGGTAATCTTTTTCCAACTGCCCGCACCGGAGTTGCCTGCACTGCAGACGAGCACCATCCCTTTGTCGGCCATGTGAGAGGCCTGACGGGAGATGAGGGCATGACGGCCATCCAGGTGACGGTAGCTGTAGTTGCAAGAGGTGTCGTCAAAGGTATAGTAACCCAAGGAGCAGTTGACCACATCCACGCCCACACTATCGGCAAACTCCACCGCAGCAGACCAGTAGTCCTGCTCCACCAGCGTCTCCGAGGACTCATCCTCGGTACGCAACAGCCAGTAGGAGGCTTCTGGAGCGGTGCCTACCATCACATCGGGCCGGTTCATGCCCATGCAGGAGAGGACGGAAAGGCCATGGGCTCCCGCACTGAAGAGGGATTCAGCGGCTTCCGAAGGGACAAAAGTCTTCACACCGTTTCCCACTGTCTCCGCCGAAGCAAAAGGACTATCCGTTGCAGAAGAGCCCGACTGCCCCCGCCTTGCAGATGAACCTGATTCCCTCACCGAAGCAGAAGGACTATCCGTCGAACAGACAAACACGAGAGCACCGGGGGTAACAAAATCCTTTCCCCCGAGGATTCGGGTATTTTTCATTGCCTCCATCCGGTCCGCATTGTGAAAACCGGCATCCAAGATGGCAATGGTCATCCCCTCACCCCGGAATCCGGCCCGATGTAGCTTATCGCCTCCACACATCATTATCTGGAGCGTGGCCGAGCCGTAGAGGGTGTCCGGGCGGGTAATCAGATGATTGGTCAACGCCATTCGCTCGCCCACCTCCTCTGCCGACATGGAGGGAAGTGCTTGCCATACCCGCTTCACCTCCTTGACGATGGGGAGGGCACGCGCAGCAGCCAGCCAAGCGGTGTCGCGACAAGATACTGTAAGGAAGTTTTCCCACTTGCCCTTGGTCACCTGACGGACACCCAAGCGGAGAATCTGCTGGATATAGTCGTCACAGACGGGCAGGTCGGTGGAGTCAATCGCCAACCCCTGACGTTCTCTGCGGGCCAGAGCTTTGGCAGAGAGGTACTCCTCGGGATGCTGGAGGGAGTATCGTGTGGCCTTCTTGTCGCAGAAGGTGACACGATATTTCAGTGTATCGGCCTTCACCCGTCTCTTGGCTTGGGCAGAAGGTGTTCCCAAAAGTATAAGTACCATCCAAAGGATATAAATTCTCATATTCATAGTTTCTGTTTGATTAGTTCATGTAGAGTCCGATGCCTCGCTGGGAGGCGATAAAGGCACCGCCAATGAGTCGGTTGCCAATGTAGAAGACGGCGGATTGTCCGGGGGTAATGGCCGAGGCTTCCCCAAAGAAGTGGACCAGCAGACGACCGTCATCCAACCGCTTCACCTCGCAGGGAATGGGGAGGCTGCGATACCGAATCCGCACCGTTAGCGATAATTCATCTCCCCGATAGTTTCCCCTATCCTCAGAGGATGAGGCTCCCCATAACTCCTCTTCATCCACGAGCAAGTCCTGCTCCAACAGCATGTGGGTGGCTCGCAACTGCTCGGCATCACCAAGCATCACCGTATTCTTCTCGGGATTGATTTTCAACACATAAGCCGGTTTTCCCAACGCTATCTCCAGCCCCTTGCGCTGACCGATGGTGTAGTAGGGAAACCCTTTATGCTCACCCAATTTCACCCCCTGGCTATTGACAAACCAGCCCGGACCAATACGCTGGTCGATGTCCGGCGACTGACTACGCAGGAAGTCACGGTAATCGCCGGGGATGAAGCATACCTCCATACTCTCCCCCTCCTCTGCCTTGACCGCATAGCCACGTTCACGGAGATAGCGGCGCACCTCCTCCTTCGTGTAGCTACCCAAGGGGAAGAGGCAGCGGCGAAGCACCGGTTGGGAGAGGCGCCAAAGGAAATAGGACTGGTCCTTCTTGACATCATCGCCAGCTATGATGTACCTCTTGCCCTTCCGCTCCTCGATGCGGGTATAGTGTCCCGTGGCTATCCAGGCACAGTCGAGGCGGTCGGCCCATTCGGTGAGCATACGGAACTTGAAGAGGGGATTGCACATCACGCAAGGGTTGGGCGTGCGTCCATGGGCATACTCATCGATAAAGTACTGCACCACGCTGCCGCGGAAGGCTTCGCGTTCATCCACCACATGGTGCTCAATGCCCATCTCGGCAGCCAAACGGCGTGCCTCTACAGGTTCATCGCCCCACACCCACATGGTGAAACCTACAATCTCATACCCCTGCTCGCGAAGCATGAGGCAGGTGGCCGTACTGTCTATCCCACCGCTCATGCCTACCAGTACTCTATTTTCTCGATTCATAATCATAC
The DNA here is from genome assembly GCA_946056155.1 of uncultured Mediterranea sp. GTDB lineage: Bacteria > Bacteroidota > Bacteroidia > Bacteroidales > Bacteroidaceae > Bacteroides. Next base: position 7,292 of record CAMGIP010000023.1, read on the forward strand.
GTCCGTTGGAAATGAGAGACAAAAATAGCACTTTTCCCTGACCTGACCAAACCTGCTTACCTCAATACTTGTCTCTGCCGGCATCCATGCGCAGGAAGATGAAGAGCAGTATGGTGAATCCCCACAGGGAGGAACCGCCGTAACTGAAGAAGGGCAGCGGAATGCCAATCACTGGGGTGAGCCCCAGCACCATACCTATATTAATAAATAGGTGGAAGAGGAAGATACTCAACACACAGTAGCCATAGACCCTTCCGAAGGTGGAGGGTTGCCGCTCGGCCAATGCTATCAGCCTCAGAATGAGCATCAGGAAGAGCAGCAGCACTGCGGATGCTCCGATGAAGCCCTCTTCCTCACCCACGGTGCAGAAGATGAAGTCGGTGTCTTGCTCGGGCACATACTTCAGCTTGGTCTGGGTGCCGTTGAGAAATCCTTTTCCCGAGAATCCTCCGGAGCCGATGGCTATCTTCGACTGATTGACGTTGTAACCGGCACCGGCCAAGTCCTCCTCCATACCAAGCACCACCTTGATGCGTATCTGCTGGTGGGGCTCCAGCACTTCATTGAAGAAGTAGTCGCACGAGTAGAGGAAACTAATCGAACCGAGGGTAAAAAGGGCAATGAGGAAATAGCTCAAATGGCGCTCGCTCAAAGCTAAAAAGGAGAGGTAGCCAACGGCTATCAGACAGACGCCCCACTCGACCCAAACCAGATTGAAGGGGGAGATGTAGAGGGCATAGAGATAGCTGCCTGCTATCGGCACTAAGGTGGCTATGAGCAGATTGCGTACCGGAATCCAACGCTTGGTATAGACCCATACCATACAGATGGAGAAGAGAAGGGTCATCAACAACACCACAAATTCGCCCACAGAGGTGGAGGTCTCCCCTAACATGATATCGCCGAAACGGATGCCCACCACAAAGTAGAAGACGGCACAGATACCGGAAAAGAGCACCACCCCGGACATACCCTCCCGATAGAGCATCAGGAAAAAGGCACTATAGACCAGGGCTGAGCCGGTCTCCTTCTGGAGGATAATCAGCAGCATGGGGAGGAGAATAAGGAAGATGACAAGGAGGAAATTGCGGCTGACCTTGAGGGTGAAGTTGTAGGCACTCATGCACTTGGCCAAGGCTAATGCAGTGGCAAACTTGGCAAACTCGGCCGGCTGCAGACTGACAGGACCCAGGATAAGCCACGAGCGGGATCCCTTGGTATCGGGGGCGATGAAGATGGTAAGGATGAGCAAGAGCATCAGCCCGATATAGATCAGATAGGAGAGGAAATCATAGATGTTGTCATCGAGCATCAGCAGTACGAAGCCCAAGCCGAAGGAGCAGATAATCCAGACAAACTGCTTGCCAGCACGGGTGGAGAAGTCCAGCAGGTCGGTATCGCTAAAGTCGTAACTGGCTCCACAGATGCTGAACCATCCGAAGGTGACCAGGAGCAGGTAGATGCAGATAGTCACCCAATCTATTGATTTCCAAATACTGTCTCTTGTCATTGTCTTCTATATAGCTAAACTTTTGTTGTCCGATATGATTGTGGGTTATCTGTTGGCTGGCAGTGGAGAGGCGAATAGCAAGATGCCTTACCGCTCGTCGCTGCTGTATAAGATGACCCGATTGCTGAACTCTTCGGCCAGCACTTCGTTCTGCGGAGAGAGCTTGCCGTTGAGGTACTGATCCATCATCATGGCTCCGATAGGCACGCCATAGACTGCCCCGAATCCGCCATTTTCCACATAGACGGCAATGGCTATCTTGGGATTGTCCATGGGAGCAAAACCCATGAAGACGGAGTGGTCCTTGCCGCGGTTCTGTGCCGTACCGGTCTTGCCGCATGCCTCCACGCCGGGGAGGATATAGCCTACGGCACGGCAGGTGGCGCTACCTGTACTGCCGGTCACAGCTGCTCTCATGCCCCGTACCACATCCTCGTAGTAGGTGCGGTCTATGCCTGTATATCTCCGGGAGGTGTAGAGAGTGTCCAAGGGGTTGTCCTCAATCTCCTTGACGATATGGGGTGTAATGAAGTAGCCTCGATTGGCTATGGTGGCACTCAGGTTGGCTATCTGCAACGGAGTGGCTGTGATTTCTCCCTGGCCGATGGCTATACTGATGATGGTGAGTCCGTTCCATGAGCCGCGGTAGGCATTGTCGTAGGTGGTGGCATTGGGGATGAAGCCCCGCTGCTCGCCCGGCAGATCGGTGCCTAACTTATAGCCGAACCCCTGGTGGACTAGGTGATCCTTCCACACCGTGAGTGCCTGTTGCGGGGAGCCGTACTTGCGGTCGCCAATCATCCGGAAAAGCCCCCAGCAGAAGTAGGAGTTGCAGGAGGTGGCCAGGGCGGGCACCAGCGTCAGAGGTGAAGCATGGCCGTGGCATCCCACGTGCAGACTCTTGTAGTTGAAGCCGTGGGCGCAAGGGAAGGAGGTAGTCTCGGTGGTGATGATACCCTCCTGAAGGAAAGTAAGCCCCTGCGTGGTCTTGAAGGTAGAGCCGGGAGGATAGGTGCCCATGATGGCCCGGTTGAGCAACGGCTTTCGGTTGTCCAGTCGCAGCATCTTATGGTTCTTTCCCCGCTGACGGCCAATCATCAGGTGAGGGTCGAAGGTGGGCGAAGAGACCATGCAGAGAATCTCTCCCGTGGAGGGTTCAATGGCAACGATGGCTCCAATCTTATGCTGCATGAGCCGCTCGCCCAGCATCTGAAGGTCGATATCCAACCCCAACTTCAGGTTCTTGCCAGGCACCGAGGGACGGTCCAGCTGTCCGTCGAGATAGTGTCCCTGAATGCGCCCGCGGGCATCACGCAGCAGCACCTCAACCCCCTTCTCTCCGCGGAGGTACTTCTCGTACGACCTCTCGATACCCTGCTTGCCGATATAGTCGCCGCGGATATAGTAGTTGTCATTCTCGATATCCTTCTTCGACACCTCACCGATGTCGCCCAAGGCATGTCCCGCCGCATTGTAGGAGTACTGACGGATGGTTCTCCGCTGGATATAGAAACCGGAAAACTTGAAGAGCTTCTCCTGGAACACACCACACTCCTCGGCCGACAACTGGGTCATGAAGGTCTGATGGGTATATTTGGAGTAGCCGGGATTCATCCAGGGATTGCGCACATCCTGCATGCGCTTGTCAAACTGCTCGCGGGTGATGGCCAGCGTACGGCAGAAGTCGGCGGTGTCGAGCTGGGTCACCTCACGCGGCACGAAGGTGATGTCGTATGCCGGTTGGTTGAACACCAGCAGTTTGCCGTTTCTGTCGTAGATAGCTCCACGCGAAGGGTACTGTATCTTGTTGAGAAAGGCGTTGCTGTCCGCATTGCGCTTGTAGTCATCTGTCATGATCTGCAAATCAAACAAACGCAGGATATAGATCACCACAATGACGATAGCAGCCAGCGCTATGACATACTTTCTCTTCTCAAAGGTATAATCTTTTGCCAATTCCTATCCTATTACGGGTTATTTTTTATAGCTGTATATCCACTCCAGCGCCATGATGCAGCAGGAGGTAAAGAGGGTGCTGCTGATGACATGTAGCAGGAGGGAGAGTGGTTGCGAGAAGGTGAAGAAGATGAGCGTCATCAGTACCAGATGGTGCACCAGTGTACAGGCCACCATGTACTTCATGAACGAGGAGAGTCCCATGGTGCGCACAGAGGGCACCAGCGCATCTACAATGTCGCGAGGTACAAAAAGGCGCAATAGGAAGGGACGAAGGAAAGCCAGACAGACCGTAGCCGAGGCATTCATACCCGGCGTATCGGAAAAGAGGTCCACCAGCAATCCTATGAGGAATCCCCACATCATCAGACTGTTACGCGACACGTCTGACTCTATCTTCAACAAGAGATAGACGTAGATGAAGGGGGTGGCATAGCCGGCTATGTGTACGTGGTTGAGCACCAGCCCCTGCACGAGAGCCAGCCCCACAATCCATACCAATTTATGTAGATAACTCTGCAACATATTCTTCTGTTTCTTTCTTCAAATCTTCCGGCATGGAGCCGGACTCATTTCTGTTGTTCCAGGCTTCGCTGTTCCTCCTGCCCTACCCGCTCTATCACGCGCACGGCACTTACCTTGCCAAAGTCGGTGGCCAGCTTGATCTTGAGCAGATAGGAGAGCCCGTCATGCGAATCCTGCATATCATCCACCGTACCCACCATGACTCCATCGGGAAAGACGGTGGAGTAACCGCTGGTCACTACGGTATCTCCCAGATTGAACTGGGCATGTCGCGGCAAGTCCTTGAGATAGGCATACCGGCTGTCTCCTCCCTCCCATTTGAGGTAGCCGAAATAGCCGCTACCGGCAATCTTGCAGCTGAGACTCGACTTGCTGTTGAGCAGCGAGATCACCAACGAGAAGTGGGGAGAGGTCTTATAAACGATACCCACCACTCCACAGGCATCCACCACACCCATCTCGGGTCTCAGTCCATCGGCCGTACCCTTGTCTAAGGTGATGTAGTTGTCCCTGAGATTCAGACTGTTCTTGATGACCATCGCCTTATATACGCGGTAATCATCCGGAGCCAGCCTTTCCAGACTGCTGAGATGAGTGGAATCCATCCCCTGCATGGTCAGCTCTTTCTCCAGGGCAATCAGCCGCTGCTCAAGCATCACGTTGCGGTCCAGCAGTTCGCTGTTGACGCTCCGGAGATGGAAATAGGACTTAATTCCGCCGGAAATCCCGTAGATGTGTCCCACTGCGGCATTGCTCGAAGTGAAGAACACGCTGGAGGGATAACGGTTGAAGCGGAACAATAAAACAAAACTGGTTACCTCTAACAGGAGAAAGAGGAACCAGTAGTTATACTTAAGGAGGAAATTCAGCAGATTCCTCATCAGCGCATCAAGAACGAGAAGCGATCGACGTTCTTCAATGCAATGCCGGTTCCTTTAGCTACGGCATGCAAGGGGTCTTCCGCAATGTGGAACGGGATGTTGATCTTGTCTGTGAGGCGCTTGTCCAAGCCACGCAGCAATGCGCCACCGCCAGCGAGGTAGATACCGTTGTGCACAATATCTGCATAGAGTTCGGGGGGCGTATTCTCCAAGGCACTCAGTACAGCGGTCTCAATCTTGGAGATGGACTTCTCCAGACAATGAGCCACCTCCTGGTAGCAAACGGGTACCTCCATAGGAAGTGCCGTGATGCGGTTAGGACCATGCACGATGTAGTCATCGGGCGCATCCTCACCCAGCTCAGTCAGGGCAGCACCTACATTGATCTTGATGCGTTCAGCCATACGTTCACTCACCTTCACATTGTGCTGACGGCTCATATACTCCTGAATATCAGCTGTAAAGTCATCACCGGCAATGCGGATGGAGTTGTTGGCTACAATACCTCCGAGCGAGATGACGGCAATCTCGGTAGAACCACCGCCTATATCTACAATCATGTTGCCCTCCGGAGCCAGCACATCAATACCGATACCAATGGCAGCTGCCATCGGCTCAAAGACGAGATAGACATCACGACCGCCGGCATGCTCCGCAGAATCGCGTACGGCACGCAGCTCCACCTCCGTACTTCCCGAAGGTACACCGATGACCATGCGCAGAGAGGGTGAGAAGAAGCGGTTGCGATCGGGCACCATCTTGATCAGACCGCGAATCATCTGCTCACAAGCATAGAAGTCGGCAATCACGCCGTCGCGCAGCGGGCGGATGGTGCGGATATTGTCATTAGTCTTCTCATACATCATTTTCGCCTTTTCACCCACCGCTATCATCTTGTCGGTACGGCGATCCAAAGCCACGACAGAGGGTTCGTCCACCACAATCTTACCACCCGAGGTGATGATGGTGTTGGCGGTACCCAAGTCCATCGCTATTTCTTGCGTAAAAGAGAAAAATCCCATATTTCAGTTGAAAAGTGACGTCTGATGCCCTACCGTAATCAGAGGACAGGCATCAGACGAATGATAAAAAATGGTGAAATAGAATCTATATTAATGCTTGAAGTGGCGGAATCCGGTGATAACCATGGCCATGCCGTGCTCGTTGCAGTAGTCAAACGAGAGCTGATCCTTGATACTGCCACCCGGCTGGATAACAGCTGTCACTCCTTCGTTGCCTGCAATCTCCACGCAGTCGGGGAAGGGGAAGAAGGCGTCGCTGGCCATAACTGCACCCTGCAGGTCAAAGCCGAAGTTCTTGGCCTTCTCAATGGCCTGCTTCAGCGCATCCACACGGCTGGTCTGTCCCACACCGCTGGCAATCAGCTGCTTGCCCTTAGCCAGTACAATCGCATTGGACTTGGAGTTCTTCACAATCTTGTTGGCGAAGAGCATATCCTCCACCTCTTGAGCCGTAGGAGCCTTCTCCGTTACGGTCTTCAAATCCTCGGGAGTCTCTATCTTGAGGTCACGGTCCTGCACCAACACACCATTGAGGATGGAGCGGAACTGCATCTTGGGCAGCTGGGTCTGCTTGCGCACGAGAATAATGCGGTTCTTCTTCGAGCCAAGGATTTCAAGAGCATCCACGTCGTAATCGGGAGCGATAATCACCTCAAAGAAGATCTTGTTGATCTCTTCTGCAGCCGCCTTGTCGATGGAGGCATTGGTAATCAATACACCGCCGAATGCCGAAACGGGATCACCGGCCAGGGCATCGTTCCATGCTTCCAGTACAGTGGGTCTTGAAGCCAAACCGCAGGCATTGTTGTGCTTGAGGATGGCAAAGGTGGTTTCGTTGAATTCGTCAATCAGATCTACGGCAGCATTGATATCCAGCAGGTTGTTGTAAGAAATCTCCTTGCCGTGAATCTGGTCGAACATGGCCTCCAAATTGCCGAAGAAGAGACCCTTCTGGTGAGGATTCTCGCCATAGCGCAGGCTCTTCTGGTTGTTGGCTGAGTAGCGGAAAGCCGAAGCATCGCCACCATCGAAATAGTTGAAGATGGCTGAATCGTAGTGCGAAGAGACAGCAAATGCCTCCTTGGCAAACCAACGGCGCTCTTCCAGCGTAGAGGTGGCGCCATGATCCATAAGCATATCTCTCAGCGGCTGGTATTGAGCCTGTGAAGCCACAATCACTACATCGTTGTAGTTCTTGGCAGCTGCACGGATGAGTGAGATGCCGCCTATATCAATCTTTTCAATGATAGCCGGCTCCTCAGCACCGCTGGCTACGGTAGCCTCGAAGGGATAGAGGTCCACAATGACGAGGTCAATCTCGGGAATCTCGTACTTCTCTATCTGCTGCATATCCTGCTCCAAACCTCTGCGGCAGAGGATACCGCCGAACACTTTCGGATGGAGCGTCTTCACGCGACCACCGAGGATAGAGGGGTACGTCGTGAGGTCTTCCACAGCCTTGCAGGAATAGCCCAACGATTCGATAAACTGACGGGTACCACCCGTTGAAAGGAATTCCACGCCCTCTTCATGGAGCTTGGTAATGATTTCATCCAGACCTTCCTTATGATACACAGACACTAAGGCCGTTTTGATACGTTTTGTTTCAGACATATTGCTTTTACGTTTTGATTCGCCTCTTCCAAACCGCTCTGGGCTTAAAGAGCGAAAATGAATAATCCGGCGCAAAGATACGATTTTTCTTTGGAATAGAATATATTAAAACATCAAAAAAATATCTCTTGAAGGAATACGATACACAGCACAGAGAAGACATGCTCCTCCAGTCTGGAAGATATGTCTTCTCTGTGAAACGTGATTATATTTGGTTCGTTCAGGTAGGTTTCTTCACGGATTCATGGGATTGCCGTGGCATGGCCCAGCCAGTGTTGCTGGGTCGGTAATGTATCCATTATTGTCGTACAAACGTGATCACACGCGAATGCATCGAATGGCAGGTAAAGGCATCGAGTCCTACTTTCATCAAGTATTCCCCACTCACCACCGAGCCGTTAAGTTTCAGGTTCGAACTGTTACCCGGCATCAGGTTGATTTCCTCAATCTTGTACATGGCATTGGGGTCAAGTCCCTGTGGGCGCACCTTATACAGTGTTTCGCTGAACCGAGGATGTACATCGTAGGCAAACAGCACCGCCTCTCTCTTGTCCTTCGATACGTAGTTCACTGCCATGTGGTTGGTCTCGTAGGGAGAGACCAGTCGATACTGGTCGCCCTCCAGGATGGCGGGGTTCAGCCGTTTCCAGTTGGCGATAGCCTTCTTGCAATACTCCAGTTCATCCGCAGAGAGCTCTTTGAGTCCGATGTCGAATCCCAGTTTACACATAGAGGCCACATCCGTGCGGAACTTGACCGATGCGCTCTTGTTCCAGGAGGTTACATGCGCACACATGGCCTTTGCAGGGAAGAATTTCGAGAATCCCCATTGGATGAAAATCCGTTCTACAGGGTCGGTATTGTCAGAGCACCAGAACTCGGTGAAATACTTCAGTGACTCGTAGTCGCAACGTCCGCCGCCACCGGAACAGAGCATCATGGGCACGTGGGGATATTTTTCCGCCACTCTTTTCATGACGTTCCGTACTCCTTGCGCATGGTCAATATAGAGGTTGCCCTGCAAGCTTCCATGGTAAGAAGAGTAGATGTTGGTGATGGGGGCATTGCAGTCCCACTTGAAGAAGGCCACCTCGGGGTTCTCGGTCATGATACAATCCACCACGTTGAACACATAGTCCTGCACCTGGGGGTTAGATAGATTCAGCACCAGCTGGTTCCTATAATAATAGGTATCTCTGTTGGGCTGTCTGATCACCCAATCGGGATGCTTAGCCATGAGTTCGGAGCGGGGATTGATCATCTCCGGTTCTATCCAGATGCCAAATTTCACTCCGGATTCCTTGGCCTTTTTCACCAGTCCAGGAATTCCGTTGGGCAGTTTCTGGTGGTTTACCTCCCAGTCGCCCAGTCCGGCATAGTCTCCTTCTCTGGCGTTGTCACCGTTGCCAAACCAGCCGTCATCGAGCAGGAAGAGATCTACTCCCAGGTTGTTAGCCTCTTTCATGCACTCTGCGAGTTTCTCTTCATCAAAGTCGAAATAGGTATTTTCCCAGTTATTGAGCAGGGAGATGCGTTGCCCCATGCCGTCCTTTATCTGATACTCTCGGGCCCAGTCGTGAAAGTTGCGCGAGGCACTGCTGCTGCCTGTGAAGGAGAGGGTAAAGATAAACTCAGGGGTGCTGAACTCCGTATGAGGTTTCAGGGTATATTCAGACGCTGTGGGGTTGATTCCAGGCAGGAGACAGAGCAGGTGGTTGTTATCTACCTCCAGGGTGTATCTCCAGTTACCTGTCCAACCGATGGTACCCATAAGCACGGTGCCCTGTTGCTCCTGTGACGGTTGGTTGAGTCCGATTTCAAAGAAGGGCTGGCAGAACAGATTGGCCCGTGAACCCAGTTTGGTATCCACCATCTTTTTGCCAAAAGTCAGTTCCTGTGTCTCTTGGCGTACCTCTTCTGCCCAGTCGCTTGCATATTCCGTCAGGTAGTATTTCGCTGCTTCCAAGTAGAGCATGGTCGAATACATGTGGGTCAGCACGATGTTCTTTTTCTCCCGGTGCGTGAGGATACTCCAGGTCTTGATGATGTTTTCCTTGGCATACGTCACGTAGTGCAAGTCAACCTTTACCGGATATTGGTCATCTTCCAGGCTGATGACAATCTCTTCGCCCCCTTTGACAGCCTCTCTCTTTACCTCTTTGAACCGCAGGTAGGAGGAGCGGTTGCCATCAGCATGTATGATGCCTAAAGCAGGTTCGAAATAGTCTTCATTGCCAGCGCATGAATAGACTTCGCGTTTCCGCTTCTCCAGCGTGCCATTGTCAGATACGCACTCCGGACGGTTCAGCAGGGTCAGGTCGAATGTATCGGAAAGCCTCTCTCCCAAGTAGATCTGGTAGAGGCGTTGGTCGGAAGCCACTTCAAAGATCAGATCTACCTTATCGGTCGATATGCGAATCTCCTGTCGCTCTGTCTTGTTTTCGGCCAGGCATGCCATGCTGGCCAGCAAGAGCAGTAGTGTGGTAGTAATAGTACTCTTCATGGTGTATGTGTGTTTATAGTGGATGAATACGTTTTGTCTTGATACAGGAGGTTAATAGCCCTCGTTCTGATCCATGGCTCCGTTTTCTGTTCTCATGTCTGAGTTCTGGTTCAGCTCTGTCTGCGGAATGGGAAACAGCATGTTGCTCTCCATGAAGGAGCCTGCTTCGACCGAGCGTGCCGTCCACTTGTTGCGTTTGGTGACCAGTTCCTTCCAGGTGCCGGTACGTATGAGGTCAAATCTGCGCCAGTTTTCGGCAAAGAGTTCCCTCATTCGTTCATCAAGCATTTCGCGGCGGAATTCCTCTTTCGACATGGAGCTCCAGTCGGCCACGTGTGCTCTGGCGCGCACTTCGTTCACAAACGGCAAGGCCTCATCCTGCTTGTCAATCTCGTTCAGACATTCGGCATAGGAGAGCAGTACATCGGCATAGCGTATCACAGGGATGTCTTTCCCCGAGAGCCACATGTTATTGATGTTCAGTCCGGCATTGGCATCGGTGCGGGGGTCTTCATACTTTTTGATGTGCGGCAGCAGTTCGTCATAGTCGTCGCCCAGGCCTTCCCAGACGAGGGTGGACAAGTCGGGAGTGACGCCATTGTAGGAGAAGTCTGTTCTTAAAGAGACGGGAAAGCGTGCATCTCCCTCTTCCCAGACACCACCTTCAGACTTAAGCGAATAGGCATAGTGTGTGGGAACCGCCTTGTCATATCCGGCAAAGCAGCAAGCATCGGTAAACCAGTTCTGCACAGCACGGCTGCCTATTTGGAACTGGACCTGGTTGGCATAGCCTCTGGCTGGTGAGAAGGTGTGAGCCAGGATCACCTCCTCGGTCACCTGTTTGGTGTAGTCAAAGAGATCTGCAAAGTTGTCCCTCAGATCAAATTTTCCGCTCTTCACAATCTCCCCGTATGCCTCGGCTGCCTTTTGGAAATCTCTCAGTCCGGTACCCTCGGGTGCACTCATATAGGCTTTACCCAGCATGGCGTAACCGGCCCATTTGCTGGCTCTTCCCACTTCGTTCGTGGCAGGGGCTTTTGTGGCACGTGTAAAATCATCGATGATAAACTGCCACACCTCCTTTTCACTTTTCCGAGCATAGTCACCTTTTCCATCGATGACCGGGATTCTTCCCCAGAACATGGTGCTTTGATAGTTGAGGAATCCTCGGATGAAAGACAATTCAGCCAGCAGCTCTTCCAAGTGGCTTCCCTGCTCAGGTTGCTGTTCGATGATAGGCTTGATGAACTTAGCAGTTTCCGCAATCACCTGCATACGGCTTTCCCAAAGTTTTTTGATCTTCTCGTTATTGGAATTCAGGTAGCCGCAGTTCCAGTCCCATGCGGCAGAGACAGCAGTACCCTCTTTCAGTGCATTGAGTGCACCGCACTGTATCTCATCAGTACCTACCAGGGTAAGCCAGCAGTTTTCATCGCGATAGTTCTCTTTCCAGCTGTTATACATGCTCTTGATGCTCGTTTCTATTAAGTCGACATCTTTCATCACCTGTTCTTGGGTCAATGCCATTTCGTTGGTTTGATCCAGAAAATCGGAGCAAGAGCTGAGGCTCAATGCCACTCCCATCAGGAGCGATGCGAATGGCTTTATGATAGTATTGTTGGTAATAGACATAATGTTTGATTTATACAATTGATATTTAGAAGCTTATATTCATTCCAAAAGTAAATGAGCGACAAGGAGGATATCCATAGTCTCCTGTTTCCGGGTCAAATCCTTTGTATTTGGTCCAGCAGAAGAGGTTGCTTGCCGTGGCATAGAGTCGCCATGAGCTCAGGTGACACTGCTTGAGCAGTTTGCTGCCGAAGTTATAGGACAGGGAGAGGGTAGAGAGGCGGAGATAGCTGGCATTCTGCACAGCAAAGTCACAGTCAGAGGCCTTCCATCCGTTGTACTTCGAAGTATTGGTTACCCGGCGGGGATAGCGACCGTTGGTGTTGGAGTCTGAGTAGGCATCCAGCAGGTCGGTTGTTGCCTGTGACAGTCCCACGCTCCCCAGGAGGTCCTCATAGTAGGGAGAAATCTTTTTCACACCGAGAGCGTAGGTAAACACTGCATTCAGTCTGAGTCCCTTGTAGGAGAGGTCGGTATTGAATCCTCCGTAGAATTTGGGGTCGCTCTTGCCCACCACGATGCGGTCTGCCTCATTGATCTTTTTGTCCTTGTTCTGGTCTATCATGAAGAGGTCTCCAATGCCCACGGTGTGTCCGTTTTGTTCAATGCCTTCCCATTGGCTGCGGTTGGCTTCGGTGGCTATACCTCCACATTGAAGGGTGTAGATGGTATGCAGGCTCTCGTTGAGGAAGATATTGCCTTCGCGGTCGGTTCCGTTGAGTATCTCTTTGACATCGCCATACAGTTTGGTTACTTTGTTCTTGTCGTGCGAGATGTTCAGTCCGATGTTCCATGCAAAGTCTTTAGTGCTCAAGAGGGATGCCTGTACGCTGGCCTCGATACCGTTGTTGGTAACTTGTCCGATATTTTCCCAGGTTGTGGAATAGCCGCTGGTGGAGGGTAATGAGTGTTGCATGAGCAGGTCGTCGTTGACGATATGGAAGAAGTCAAGGTTAAAGCTGATCCGGTTGTTGAGGATAGCCCATTCTAATCCTACGTTCCATTGTTTTTGTTTTTCCCAAGATAAGTTGGGTGTACCGCGGTTTGTGCTTCCGCTGATACCAGATACACCTATGGATGAGCCATTGATAGTTAAGCGATTGGCAGTTTGGTAGTACCATGTACGGTATGCATAATTCTCGATATCCTGGTTGCCCACTACGCCAAATCCTACACGCAGTTTCAGTTTATCCAGCCACTCAGCCTTATCCATGAACTTCTCCTGTCGCATGTCCCATGCCAGGGAGAAGGAGGGCAGAAGTCCCCACTGTTGTCCTTTGGCAAACTTACTTGAGCCATCGTAGCGTGCTGTTGCTGTAACGTAATATTTGTGTGCATAGACATAGTTGCCGCGCAACAGGTATGACATGAGTGTCTGCGTATAGAAATCAGAGTCGATATCGGTACTCTCGTATTTGCTGGCTCCTCCCAGGTCCTTGAAGCCCAGTTCATCGCTTGCGAACCGCATTCCCTGTGCCTTGGTGTAGTCGCCGTTGGTCTTGGTAGCCGAGGTGCCCACAACGGCATTGAGATGATGCACCTCGTTCCATATATGGTCAAATGTGATGGTGTTGTCCCACTGCCAGTTGGTTCTGCTCCAACGTTCCTGCTTGGCTCTGGCATCACCCTTGGTGGGAGTCTGAGGTTCGTTGCGCACCGAAGTAGGTGCATTGCTGGGCAAGTATTCAAACCATTTTTGGTTGCTCAGGTCCACGGCCAGTGTAGAACGGAAGTTAAGACCTTCCATGAACTTGATGTTGAGGTAATTGGTACTGGTGATGTGGCTTCTCTGGCGCTGGTATTGTACGTCCTTCATGGTGAACGGATTGAACTCGTTGTTGTAGTTCGAGCTCATGGCCTGATAATACCAGAACTGATGGTTGGCATCGTAGGCAGTAGCAGGGTCTTGGTAGGGGGCATAGTCAAGCAGCGGATTGGCTGCCAGCGCTTTGGTATATACCGTATTGTCGTGCATGTCGTCGGTTTGATAGGAGACGTATGTGCTGGTACCCACCTTCAGCCAGCTCTTTATCTCTGTGTCGGCATTGATACGGCCGTTGTACTTGTTTTGTGAGGATTGGCCAAGGATTCCATTCACTCCGCTGTAGTTCAATGAGATATATACGTTGCTCTTGTCCGAACCTTTGGCAAAGCTCACCGTGTGGTTGTGCTGCACACCGGTACGAAGGTTTTGGTCAAGCCAGTCGTACGACTTGCCCGAACGGTAGGTTGCCAGCTCTTCATTACTGAAGGCCAGGTTTGTGCCCAACAAGGTATTGTTGATATAGGCATTGCGGTCGCCCTGGGGATTGTCCATCATGTAGCCATTGGCAAACGCATCCATGCGGAGGTGGGCCAACTGCTGTGCGCTCATTGTTTCAGGACGGCTGCTGATGCGGGTGATGCTTATCCAGCCATCATACGTCACCGATCCTTCACCTTTCTTTGCCTTTTTCGTAGTTACCAGTACTACGCCATTGGCACCTCGGCTACCGTATAAGGCTGTAGCAGAAGCATCTTTCAGCACCTGGATGCTCTCCACATCGTTGGGATTGATGGAGCTGAATCCACCGAAATCATTCGTCATTACCTGTCCGTCAACGACGTAAATAGGCTCACTGCCTGAGTTGATGGTGTTGATACCACGCACTTTGATGCTGGAGTCATCAGCCGGATTCGCATTGGTCGTGATGCTCACACCAGCCATGCGGCCCTGCAAAGCCTCGTTGACATTGGTTACTGGTCGTTCAGCCAGCGTCTTGGAATCGACCATGGCTATTGAACCGGTAAGGTCACTTTTCCGCATGACCGTACCTACGATAACCACCTCTTCTATGGCTTGGGAGGATTCGGCCAGATAAATCTTCAGACCGGTTGCACCCTTGACGATTTCATCGTCGAATCCTACATACGAGATTCTCAGGCTTCCGCCTTTGGAAATGGTCAGCTTGAACTCACCATTCAGGTCGGTCACCGTACCATTCCCTTCATTTCCTACTTCACAGACAGTGGCACCGATCAGAGGTTCACCATCGCTTTTTCCAATCACAGAACCACTCACTTGGAGGTTTTGTGCCACGGCTGTAGATGCCCCAATGAGCAGTAGTAAAGCCGTCAATACATGCTTGATGTTTTTCATCTCAATGTTTCTCATTTTTGTTTTTAGTAAGTTTGCTTTTTGTTGTGTCATCTTTCAAACAATCAGGTTACCCATGTGTCTTTCTACATGATATATACTGAATAATACTTATTGAAAACTGTCGTGTCGTAGAAGTACTTCGTTTTTCATCGTTTGTGCTGCAAATTTATGCGCTTAAGTCAAGTCGTGCCACAACGGGTAAGGCTTAAGTAGATATCTGTGAGGCTAAATCTTTTGTAAAATATTGATTGTTAGTGTACTAATTTGCTCATAAGAGAGAAATCAAGTAGAAAGATAAAAGCAAAAAATAACGCTGTATGAAGCAATATGGAGACCGAATATTTGGCCATCAGGAAAATTATTCCTACTTTTGGACGCTATTTTAAAACACTTATATATAGATACTATGAATCTTATGCAGTATATGCCTCACGGGCTGTTGGCCGCTTGTCTCTTTTTCTTGGGGCAGCTTCTTTGCGCTTCGTGTACGAACTCGCACGAAGAGCGCTATGCCGAGCTTGATAAGGCAGTCAATGAACGGAATATCTATATCCAAAAGAAGGAAGAGGGTATTGACAATCTCCGGCAACAGCTTACTCCGGACATCAGTTTGGAGGCAAAGTATCATATATGCAACAGAATCTTTGAGGAATATCTGGCCTACAAGTCAGACTCTGCGCACAAGTATGTCAGTATCTTGCTGGACATTGCACGCGCAATCCAAAAAGCAGAATACATCAACGATGCCGAAATCAACCGGTCGTTCTTGTTGTCCACCTCGGGCGTGTTTGACAAGGCCGAGGCCATACTCAAGAGGCTGGACAAGAAGAGCTTTACCAATGCCAACTACAGACACTATTACGAAAGTTACCGCTGGCTTTACATCACTTGGAATGCCTATCTTCGGGTAGAGGAGAACCTGCCGGAATACCAAGACAAAGTATTGGCATACAGCGACTCGATGCTGGCTGTAGTGCCCCCTACCGATGTGGAATATCACTATTGGTTGGGCGAGCATTATTGGAACCGGCAGGAATACGCGGAAGCAGAGAAGGAGTATACGGAGGGCATCCGCAAGATGTCGCCCCTCTCCCGCAGGTACGCAAGCATCACTTGTTCCATGGCTTTCGTCTGCCACGAGCAGGGCAAGTGGGATGAATTCGAGAAATATATGATTCTTTCCGCCATTGCCGACCAAAAGATACCGCTGAAAGAGAATCTTGCCATGCAGGAGATAGCCTCCTATCTGACGAGAAAGAACGACATTACTCGGGCCAACAGGTACCTGCTTTGCTCGCTTGAGGATGCCATTTTCTATAACAACCGCCTGAGGCTGACACAGATTGCAAGAAAATTCCCCGAGGTGGTGGTAAGGTATCAGATACACGAGAAAAACGTAAAGCACATGCAGACCCTGGTCATCGTTGTCGTATGTCTGTTGGCTGTGCTGATGTTTGTGTTTGCCTATTTTATCTGGCGTCACAACAAGCTGCTGAAGGCGCAGCGCAAGATACGCATTCAGCTGAACAAGGATCTGAACCAACTGAACGAAGAGCTGCAGGGTGCCAATCTGCGACTGAAGCATACCAATCAGATCAGGGAACAGTATGTGTCGCTGTTTATCGAATTGTGTGCCGCCTATATTGACAAGTACAACAAACTCTTGAAGCAGGTGGAAAGAAAGGTCAAGCTACACCAAGAGGATGACATCTTGTCTGTGCTTCACCAAAACAGGTTGAAAGACACAGATACCAAGGAGTTCTTCCTGAACTTCGACAAAGCATTCCTCACCCTTTACCCCACCTTCATCGAAGAGTTCAACCAGCTGCTGTACCCAGATAAGCAAATCACCCTGAAGAAAGGGGAACACCTCTCCAACGAACTGAGGCTGATGGCACTCATACGCCTCGGAGTCAAAGATACCCAGAAGATATCTACATTGCTCCTCTACTCTCCACAAACCATTTACAACTACCGCTCATCCATGAAGAACAGGGCAATAGACAAGGAGAACTTTGAAAAGAATGTAGAGTCCATCTCTGACATTCTATTAACATAACCATTATTTCTCGGATTCCCTGCCTTGCCATACAAGAAAACAAATGAGGAGTCCTAATGAAGGAAACAGAGTGCTTAACAGTAGGATAATAAAAAAGCGGGAACTTTCCTTAGAGGAGAGTTCCCGCACTGTCTTTTTCTACTCGACGACTGAATTATTCTGCCGGGTGAATAGCCTCAGAAGGACATGCATCAGCGCAAGTACCGCACTCTGTGCACATTTCGGGGTTGATTGAATACTTATCACCTTCAGAGATAGCGCCAACGGGGCATTCATCGATACAAGTTCCGCAAGCGATACAATCGTCACTAATTACGTAAGCCATTTTCGTTTAAATTTTAATGATTAGTACTAATTACGAGGGCAAAAATAGGTGTTTTCTCCTTTCGTTGTTATCGCTATGCCAAAAATATTTTCTATTTGTATTCCTTCTAAATAAAGTTTTCCCTAATTCATCAACTTAGCAGCATGATTATCAACGACATTCCATGGCAAGAGCGGAATCAGGGTGTTCCTGGGGTTCTAAAGCCTCCAGTAATATCCCAAAGTTTTAAAAGCTCACAAAAGGGAGAATGGCCGACTCAGAGCGCACCCTGGGGGTTGAAAAGCTCCCCAATAAGGAAGAAGGCCTCTTTCCAATGTTGCAGGTTCTGAAACGTATGGGCAGAGAATCAACCGAATTCAAGGGCAAAGGCCTGAAGAAGGTCATTGAGTGCTCCGTTCTTCTGCGACATCATCTGGTATCGCTCGGCACGGCTGTACGCTCTCACCTTCTCAGTGGCCTCAGTGACGTGCACCTTCAGGGTCAGTTTGCTATTCTTCAGTCGCACTCGCATGTATTGCTCCACAGGGGGGATAATTGACCTGAACTCTTTGGCGGCCAACTCATTTTCCACGGGAATCTGGCAGACTGTTCCAGCACTCAGGGTAAGGCGGATGTTCTGCATACGCTTCTTGAAAGCCACCTGCTCCTGCGGCATCTGACCGATGTATTCATGCCAGTAGTAGTTGATATCTCGCTCGTTGACCATATAGTCCTCCTCACTTTCCCGCACGGCGGTGACCGATGGAGATTGGGCTCCGGGGCCAGCGGTGACGGCTGAAGATTCGGAAGCTGCCGGCTGACGGATGGAGATGCTCACCCGCTTGGAGCTGGTACGGGCAACTCGGGAAGCCTCCCCACTCTTCTGCTGAAGCAGCTCGCTCATATTGGCAGGAGCTTGGCCGGCCGTACCCGGCGAGACAGCGCCCTGAAGGGTAGCACCTTGCCGAGCGTCTCCTTGTGCCGAGTTTCTTTGCAAAGGGGATGAAGCTCCTTGTTGGAGGGCACCAGCGGGTGACGCAGAGGATTGCTGTGCTGCAGAAGTCGTCTGCCGAACAGGTGCAGCAGAGGCTGGTACAGATGACGCCCCTTGTGAGGCGGTAGCGGCCGGAGCGGCGGAGGCAGCACCGGTCGTTGCATTTTGGAAGAAGGGTTTTATTTGCTGCTTAGGGCCACGCCCACCAGAGACCGCATCCCCCTCAGCGGTCAGCTGTGCCGTTTCAATCAACGCGATCTCCACCAAGAGCCGTTTGTTTCTGCTGGTGCGGTAGTTGAGGTCGCAGCCGTTGCAGAGTTTGAGGGCACGGTAGATAAAGGGAAGCGGACAGCGCTTCGCCTGCTCTTTGTAGCGGTCGCGGATAGAGGCTCCCACCTCCAGGAGGGGCAAGGTGGATTCATCGTGTGCCACAAGGAGGTTGCGCAAGTGCGAAGCCAAACCGTTGATGAAGTGTCCTGCATCAAATCCCTTGCAGATGACCTCGTTGAGCAGAAGCAGCGAATCGGTAATCCGGTTGCTGAGAAAATGGTCGGTCAGCCGGAAATAGTAATCGTAATCGAGCACATTGAGGTTCTCAATCACCTTCTGATAGGTCACCTGTCCACCGGTGAAGCTCACCACCTGGTCAAAGATAGAGAGGGCATCACGCATACCTCCATCCGCCTTGAGGGCGATGACGTTGAGGGCTTCTGGCTCGGCCTTTATCCCCTCTTTGGCTGCCACATGGGCCAGATGGGCTACGGTGTCTTCCACGCTGATGCGATTGAAGTCGTAAATCTGGCATCGAGAGAGGATTGTTGGCAATATCTTATGTTTCTCTGTAGTGGCAAGGATGAAGATGGCATAGTGGGGCGGCTCCTCCAGGGTCTTGAGGAAGGCATTGAAGGCTGAGGTGGAGAGCATGTGTACCTCGTCGATGATATATACCTTATATTTACCGATCTGGGGCGGTACGCGCACCTGATCTACCAGCGCTCGGATCTCATCGACGGAGTTGTTGCTGGCGGCATCGAGTTCGTGAATATTGTACGAACGCTGTTCGTTGAAGGCTTTGCACGATTCGCACTCGTTGCATGCCTCTCCGTTCTCCAGGGGATGGAGACAGTTGATGGTTTTGGCAAAGATACGTGCACAGGTGGTCTTGCCCACCCCTCGCGGTCCGCAGAAGAGATAAGCGTGTGCCAGCTTGCCGGAAGCAATGGCGTTCTTGAGCGTAGTAGTCAGCGCCCCCTGCCCTACCACCGTGTCGAAGGTCGCAGGACGATATTTGCGTGCAGATACGATATAATTTTCCATACAGGTACGTTCTCCGGTAATTTGTTTCAGAGTTGGCAAACATACAGAAAAATGAAGAAAGTGCCAAATATCACTCCTCCTTTTTTCCAAAAACTCCCATTTCCTCTCTTTTAAAAAATCTCCTTTCCCATCATCTTCTCCCCTTTCGTCCCTCTTCCCTTCTCCCTCTTTCCTCCT
>CAMGIP010000024.1 GCA_946056155.1 uncultured Mediterranea sp.
AGTCGGCTCTCTCCCACCAGCTCATCGCCTATCTGAAGTCGGGCTGCCCGACTCTCTTTGGCCAGATAGAGCAGGTACCTTCCGCTCAAGGGTTGGAAACTGCCGATGCTATCTTGAGGCGAATAGCTCCCGAGCAGCTCTGCCTCAACGGCGTAGGAGCGGGCCTTCTCCTGCGGCGGCGTGATGACCTTCCAGCGGAAGTAGCCCCTCTCCTGTTCGGGTAGAGGGTCTGCCCGGTGCAGATAGCAGGTGGCCCCGCCCAAAAGGAAACAGGTGGCAACCACCCACACCTCCGAAAGAAGGTGCGGGAGGGTAGTCATTCGCTTGGGCGTAAGGCAACTCTTGAGCACAAGGGCGGCGAAGAAGAGGTAGAGGTACACGGCCGATGGGCACACGTCACCTACCCAGATGCCCAAGGCAAGTGGGAAGACGAGTTTCAGTATGGGGTATCTCCCCACCGGAAAGAAGAAGAGGGATTAGAGGTTTTTCAACGCCCAGATGGCCTCGGCCGGATTGGAAGAGCCAAAGACGGCATTGCCGGCCACCAGCACGTCGGCGCCAGCCTCCACGAGGCGGGCTCCCGTCTCCAGATTCACACCACCATCCACCTCAATGAGTGCCTTGGAGCCGCTTTGGCTGATGAGGTCGCGCAGCTGGCGTACCTTCTCCACCGAGTGCGGGATGAACTTCTGTCCGCCGAATCCCGGGTTTACGCTCATGATCTGCACGAGATAGACATCGTTGATGATGTCCTGCAACATCCATACCGGCGTAGAGGGATTGATGGTTACGCCCGGTTCCATGCCTGCGTCCCGTATCTGCTGGATGACGCGATGCAGGTGGGTGCATGCCTCAAAGTGGATATTCATCACCTTGCTGCCGAGCGCCTTCACCTCGGGAATGAACTTCTCAGGCTGCACAATCATCAGGTGCACATCCAGCGGCTTCTCGCTCAGCTGTGCCACATATTTCAGGATGGGGAATCCGAAGCTGATGTTGGGGACAAACACACCATCCATGATGTCGATATGTATCCAGTCGGCTTCGCTGCGGTTGATCATCTCAATATCTTTCTCCAAATGGCCAAAGTTGGCTGAGAGGATAGAGGGGGAGATTAATGGACTCATACTATATGTATATCAGTTTTTTAATATCGGTAAAGTAATTCCTATAGGTAGTCTGTGGCGATGAGGAATCAGTTCATGTGCCACTCCTCGTTGAGGTGGAATCCGCGCAACAGCTCCTCAGTCAGCAGCCGTTTCTTGCCCGGCAGTTGCAGTTGGCAAATCTTCAGCCAGCCGTCGGCTGTAGCCACGCAGAGCAGTCTCTTCCCATCGGTACGGATGGTTCCCGGAGCCACGGGGGACTGCTGATCACCATCGGTTGGGGAGAAAACTTCGGCCGGTTCCGTCTCATAGACCTTCACGGCAATCCGTTCCCCGTCGTTGGGCGGGCAGAGTTCGCACCAGGCAGCAGGGTAGGGGGCAAGTCCGCGCACCAGGTTGTGCACCTCAAGAGTCGGTCTGTCCCACGAGATGTGGCAGGTATCCTTGAAGATTTTCGGAGCCGGTTTCAGCTCCCCCACCTGGGGCATCATCTCCTCCTGCGGTATGGGATGGATGGAACCGTCGAGGATATGATCGACCGTCTCCGTCACCAACTTTCCGCCCAGCACCATCAGTTTGTCGTGCACGCTGCCCGCATTGTCCTCCGGCGTGATGGGAACCCGCACCTGCTGGATAACCTCACCTGTATCAATCTCATGCTTGAGGAAGAAGGTCGTGATACCCGTCTCCTTTTCGCCCCGGATGACCGCCCAGTTGATAGGCGCTGCTCCCCGGTACTGCGGCAAGAGAGAAGCGTGCAGGTTGAAAGTGCCTAAGCGTGGCATATCCCACACCACCTGCGGCAGCATACGGAAAGCCACCACAATCTGCAGGTCCGCATTCCAGGCCCTCAGCGCCTCCAAGAACGTTTCATCCTTCAGTTTCTCAGGTTGCAGCAGTGGCAATCCCTGTTCCAGTGCATACTGTTTTACCGGCGAATATTGCAGTTTCATGCCTCTCTTCCCCGGTTTGTCGGGCATAGTGATTACGCCCACCACATTATAGCCGCCCTCAACGAGGCAGCGCAACGCCTCGACAGCAAAATCGGGCGTGCCCATATAGACAATTCGTAACTCTTCCTTTTTCATGGGGACAAAGATAGTGCAAGCCGAGAGAAGAACAAAATAAGCGTGCTTATTTTTTATTCCGAGGCGCCGTCTATCTTGGCGCAGCAAAGTGTGCAAGCTGCTTCCCCTCCCCATCTATCCTCACGCAGTAAGAGAGAGCAAACCATGAGGATAGTCATGGAGCGAGGGTAAGTACTTCGGTCGGGGATCAGTCGGTAATCAGCCGCAATGGAAGAAACGCTTCACCAGTTTCTCCATTTCCTCCGGGTATTCCAGGAGTTGCTGTCTCAGCTGTCGGTCATCGAAGGTCCTGAGTTGGTTGATGATACCGTCAATCAAGGCTGGGCTGAATACCCCCTGCTCCTCATAGACAGCCCGTTGCTGCTCGAGGCAGTCAGCCGAAGCCGCGCAGCTGTCCGGCAGTTGGGAGAGCATAGCCAGTTTGTCCGCATGCTCCGCCTGGTGGATGTTCACGTTCACGTAGCATCGGTCCGCCACTTCCAGCGCCTGCTCCATCTCAAATCCATGCCGACAAGCCACAGCCAGACCCGCCAAAAGCTGGTACAGGTCAGCCGAGCCGTCCGGTGAGCGCATCTCCACCGTCTGTTTCTGCGACGTATCGATACGGCTCTCCTGTTCCAGCGGATTGGCGATACAGCACATGTCACTCTTGGCACTCCACCCCAGCGGTACGCGCACCAGTACCGAGCGGTTGCGGTCGCCCCAACAGATGTTGGTCGGTGCCTCCTGATGAGGCACCAGTCTGAAATATGAGGTCGGGTTCTTGTTGCCAAAAGCCGTGATAGAGGCCGCCAGGTCCATCATTCCCGCGATGGCCTTGCGTGCAGTCTCAGAAAAGTGCTGCATCTGGTTCTTTCCATCCTTCATCATGCGCATGTGGATATGGAGTCCCGATCCCGCTTTGCCTGTTGTGATTTTCGGGGCGAAAGTCACGTTCAGTCCCTGTTCGTGGGCGAGGTTGCGGATGACCCATTTGGCCAGTAGCAGTTGTTCCGCTGCATACTCCGCATAGACCGGTAGGAACTCGATTTCGTTCTGCTCATACGTATAACCGTTGAGGTTGAAGTTGCCCACCTCCGAATGACCATATTTGATTTTACCTCCCGTCTGTGCGATATATTCCATGCAGAGCGTGCGAAAATGGTTCAGTTTGGCAAAGGGAGCCGACTCATGGTATCCGTGTTGGTCCGTAGCCGGAAATTCCTCTTCCTCTCGGCCGATGACGTAGAACTCCAGTTCGCCCATCGCCTGGAACTCCATGCCCGTGGTACGTTCAAAGGCCACGCACGCCTTGTGTAGCGTATGTTGGGGCGCACTCTCCAAGGGTTGTCCATCCTTATTGAAGAAGTGGCAGAGGAGCGTCACCGTTCCCTCTGTAAAGGGGTCGAGGAAGGCCGTGCGGAAGAGAGGAATCACATAGAGGTCGCTGCTGCCCGCCTCGATGAAGGGGAAGAGGCTGCTGCCGTCCACCCGCTCGCCACAAGTCAGTATGGTGTCGAGGTAGTCGAGGTTGTTAATGATAAAGTTGAGCGTCTTCAGCCTTCCGTCAGCCGCTGGGTACATGAAGTTGACCTTCGTGATGCCTTCCGCCTGAATGTAGCTGATGATGTCCTGCTTGGTAAAGAGCGTGCAGGGCTTGTGAAGAAACGCTTCAAGCCGGTTGGGGCTTAAATCAAGGAGTGGATTCATAGTGTTGTTGTTTTAAGTAATATGAGCCAAAGGTAAGTAAAGATTTTGTTATTCCAAATATTTTGGATGATATTTAGGGATGATAATGGAACCTTTTGATAATTTTAGTATCAATTTGTCAGAATTAGAATTCGGGAAGTAGAAAAACTTCCGAATTTCTTCCACAGATAATTTGTTCTTTTCGTAAACAATTTGTTTCTTTGCATATTGAATAGGTGAGGGTGGAAAAATATCCATTTTTCATGCATTCCAGCCGATGGTGTGGCAGGGGACAAAGAAGAGATTTTATTCATCATGTAACTGACAAAAGATATAATAATGGAAAAGAAACTGAAGAAAGTGCTGGTCTTGGGTTCGGGTGCCCTGAAGATCGGTCAAGCCGGTGAGTTCGACTACTCCGGCTCTCAAGCACTCAAGGCTCTGCGCGAAGAGGGCATCAGCTCCGTGCTGGTCAATCCCAATGTGGCTACCATTCAGACATCAGAAGGCATTGCCGACAAGGTCTATTTTCTCCCGGTAACCCCCTATTTTGTAGAGGAGATTATCAAGAAGGAGCAGCCCGATGGCATCCTCTTGGCTTTCGGCGGACAGACGGCCCTCAACTGCGGTACCGACCTCTACACACGCGGTGTGTTGCAGCAGTATGGTGTGCAGGTGCTCGGCACCTCGGTCGAGGCCATCATGAATACTGAGGATCGCGACCTCTTCGTCAAGCAGCTGGATGCCATTCCGATGAAGACCCCCACCAGCCATGCCGTAGAAAGCATGGAAGAGGCCCTGACCGCAGCACGCTCCATCGGATATCCGGTGATGGTTCGCTCAGCCTACGCCCTCGGTGGTCTGGGCAGCGGTATCTGTCCCGATGAGGAGACTTTCCTGAAGTTGGCCGAGAGCGCCTTCACCTTCTCCAAGCAGATTCTCGTGGAAGAGTCGCTCAAGGGATGGAAGGAGATAGAGTTTGAGGTCATCCGCGATGCCAACGACCATTGCTTCACGGTGGCCAGCATGGAGAACTTCGACCCCCTCGGTATCCATACCGGTGAGAGTATCGTTGTAGCCCCCACCTGTTCGCTTACCGATGAGCAGGTGAAGATGCTTCAGGAGCTCTCCATCCAGTGCATCCGCCACCTGAATATCGTCGGCGAGTGCAACATCCAGTACGCCTTCAACGCCGAGACCAACGACTACCGCGTCATCGAGGTCAACGCCCGCCTCTCCCGCTCCTCTGCCTTGGCTTCCAAGGCTACCGGCTATCCCTTGGCCTTCGTAGCTGCCAAGATTGCCCTCGGCTATACGCTCGACCAGATCGGTGAGATGGGCACTTCCAACTCGGCCTACGTGGCTCCGCAGCTCGACTACCTCATCTGCAAGATTCCCCGTTGGGACCTCACCAAGTTCGTGGGCGTAAGCCGCGAAATCGGTTCCAGCATGAAGTCGGTGGGCGAGGTGATGTCCATCGGCCGCTCGTTTGAGGAGATTATCCAGAAGGGACTGCGCATGATTGGACAGGGCATGCACGGCTTTGTGGGCAACGAAGGTCTGGAGTTTGAAGACCTCGACCACGAACTGGCCCATCCTACCGACCTCCGCATCTTTGCCATGGCACAGGCCTTGGAGCAGGGATATACCATCGACCGCATCTATGAGCTGACCAAAATAGACCCCTGGTTTATCGCCAAGCTGAAGAATATCGTAGATTTCAAACATAAACTGACCGCCCTCAACTCGTTGGACGAGCTGGATGAGGCGACGATGCGTGAGGCCAAAGTGCTCGGATTCAGCGATTTCCAGATTGCACGCTTCGTGCTCAAGCCCAAAGGCAACATGGAGAAGGAGAACCTCATGGTTCGTGCACGCCGCAAACAGCTCGGTGTATTGCCGGCCGTGAAGCGCATCAATACCGTGGCCAGCGAACATCCCGAACTGACCAACTACCTCTACATGACCTATGCCGTGAAGGAGTATGACGTCAACTTCTACAAGAACGAGAAGTCGGTGGTTGTCCTCGGCTCGGGTGCTTACCGCATCGGTTCGAGCGTAGAGTTTGACTGGTGCTCGGTCAACGCCATCCAGACGGCACGCAAGCTGGGCTACAAGAGCATCATGATCAACTACAACCCCGAGACCGTATCTACCGACTACGACATGTGCGACCGCCTCTACTTCGACGAGCTCTCCTTTGAACGTGTGCTCGACGTCATCGACCTGGAGCAGCCGCGTGGCGTCATCGTCAGCGTAGGCGGACAGATACCCAACAACCTCGCCATGAAGCTCTACCGTCAGAGTGTGCCCATCCTCGGTACTTCGCCCATTAGCATCGACCGGGCCGAGAACCGCAACAAGTTCTCTGCCATGCTCGACCAGCTCGGCATTGACCAGCCCGCTTGGCAGGAGCTCACCAGCCTGGACGACGTGAAAGGTTTCGTAGCCAAGGTAGGCTATCCCGTACTGGTACGTCCTTCGTATGTGTTGAGTGGTGCTGCCATGAACGTCTGCTACGACGAAGAGGAGCTGGAAAACTTCCTCAAGATGGCTGCCGAAGTTTCCAAGGAGTACCCCGTAGTGGTATCTCAGTTCCTGCAGAACACCAAGGAGATCGAGTTTGACGCCGTGGCTCAGAACGGTGAGGTGGTGGAATATGCCATCAGCGAGCACATCGAGTTTGCCGGTGTACACTCAGGCGATGCCACCATGGTATTCCCCGCACAGAAGATCTACTTCGCTACCGCCCGCCGCATCAAGAAAATCAGCCGTCAGATAGCCAAGGAGCTCAACATCTCCGGCCCCTTCAACATCCAGTTCCTGGCCCGCAACAACGAGGTGAAGGTCATCGAGTGTAACCTCCGCGCCTCACGCAGCTTCCCCTTCGTGAGCAAGGTGCTCAAGCGCAACTTCATCGAGACCGCTACCCGCATCATGCTGGATGCTCCCTACACCAAGCCCGACAAGTCGGCCTTCGACATCGACTGGATTGGCGTGAAGGCCAGCCAGTTCTCCTTCTCCCGTCTGCACAAGGCAGATCCCGTACTGGGCGTGGATATGTCCTCAACGGGTGAGGTAGGCTGCTTGGGTGATGACTTCGATGAGGCTCTGCTCAACGCCATGATTGCCACCGGCTTCAAGATTCCTCAACCCGACAAGGGCGTGATGTTCTCATCCGGTGCCATGAAGTCGAAGGTGGATCTGCTCGACGCCAGCCGTGCCCTCTTCCAGCGCGGATACAAGATCTACGCAACTGCAGGTACGGCCGCCTTCCTCAATGCCCACGGCGTGAGCACGGTGCCCGTCTTCTGGCCCGACGAGAGAGCCGATGCCGAGAACAACGTGATGCGCATGATCAGCGAGCATAAGTTTGACCTGATTGTCAACATTCCGAAAAACCATACCAAGCGCGAACTGACCAATGGCTACAAGATTCGTCGCGGAGCCATTGACCACAACATCCCCTTGATAACCAATGCCCGTCTGGCCAGTGCCTTTATCAACGCCTTCTGTGCCATGAAGGAGGAGGAAATCCAGATAAAGAGCTGGCAGGAGTATAAATAAGTAGGAATCCGTTTGCTGGATTAGAATATTTTAGTACTTTTGCGTTCAGTGAATCTTAATTACCGACCTACGGAACGCAATACGATGAAAGTACAGAATACATATTTAGCAAAGCCATACAGTCTCATATCCATGGTCATCCTGACGATGGGTATGGGACTTTTTTCGTGCCACCCTTCCCGTACGCCCCAGCCTACGAGCGAGGAGCAGGCATTTGAACAGTTCTTTGATGAAGTGGGCGATTTTGTGACCGAGAATCCCGCCCACGTACGTACCTTAGCTTTGGATCGGATGGCCGGTGTGCGCGACAGCATCGTGCACCACTGCTACCTCTTGGTGGCCTTGAAGACCACCTTGGCGGGCAGCATGGTTGACTCCTCCTACCTCCTGCTCCGACAGTTGGAGGAGTTCCTGCAGCGTACCCCTGTGACCAAGCGGTCGGCCCGGCTCCACTCCGAGGTGCTCAATATGAAGGGCAATATCCTCTCGCGCTACGTCAGCAACGACTCTGCCGTCCATTGCTTTGAAAGAGCCTACGAGTGGTACCTGCGTAGCAACCGTAGGGGTCCCGTGACCGATATCCTGATGAACCTGGCCGATGCCTATGGCCGTGCCGGCCATCTGGAGAAGAGTGCTGCCGCCTACCGTAGGGCTCTCTTTCTGACCGACTCGCTCCAGCTCTCTGACAACATGCGCACCCCCATCTACTACGGACTGGCCAGCACCTACATGATGCTGCGCGACTTTGAGAGCTGCGATTACTACTACAACCTGGCTGCCCGCAACTACGGCCGGATGCTCCCCTACGAGAAGGATTTCTACCTCAACAACCGGGGCAACTCCTACTACTACCGGGGCGACTACGAAACGGCTATCGACTATTTCAAACGGCTCGAATGGCTCAACCGCAACTATCCCGACCGCGATTTCCAGAACAACCTCGTCTGGCTCAATCTGAGCGACTGCTTCCTCCAGCTCCAACAGCCCGACTCCGCCTCTCGCTATCTCGACCGCTGCGAACCATTCTTTCGCAAGCTGGGTCTCCCTACGGCCATCTACTATATTGATACCCAGCGTATGCACCTGTTTCTGCAACGGAAGGAGTATGCCAAGGCAGATCAGATACTGAGGCAAAGTCAGACGGGCCCCGAGATCGATTTCGAGATGGTGCACATCCGCAACAAGATGCTCGAGCACTATTTCGAGGAGATAGGCGACTACAGGAAAGCCTACCGCTTCATGAAGGACAATGCCCGTCTTGATGACTCTCTCCGCAACGAACGCATACGTATGCGTGCCGCAGACTTAGAGTTGCGCTACCGGCAGGACTCTACCCTATTGGCCCAGAATATCCTTATCCAGACCCAGAAGAACCGGATGCTGCGCCTTCAGCGCAGTCAGCTCCTCTGGCTCATGGCCATCATCACCATCTCCTTCCTCTCTTTCCTATATTATATATATAGCCGCAAGAAGAGAGAGCGCATCACGACCAATCTCCACCACATGGTCTCCACCCTCCGCTGGGAGAATATGCGCAACCGCATGTCGCCCCACTTCATCTTCAACGTGCTCAACCAGCACATCAGCCGCTCCAATCCCGAGGAGCAGCGCGAGATGATGAATCTGGTGAAGATGATCAGGCGTAACCTGGAACTGGTGGATCAGATGAGCGTGACCCTGCATGAGGAGATAGACTTTGTCTCGACCTATATCGACCTGGAACGCAAGTCGCTCGGCGATCAGTTTGCCAGCGACATCTTCATAGCCCCCGAGGTGGATAGCCAGAACGTGCGCATCCCGTCGATGCTTATCCAGATACCGGTGGAAAATGCCATCAAGCATGCCCTACGGGGCAAGGAGGGGGAGCGGAGACTCTGGATTCGGCTGGAGATGAAGCAGGAAGAGGGGGAGATGAAGAGCGACCAGGTGGTCATCCGCGTGACCGACAACGGCGGGGGATTCAAGCAGGTAAGCAGCCAGCGGGGTACCGGCACCGGACTCAAGGTAGTGATGCAGACCATCCAGCTCCTGAATCGTATGAATCGGCAGTCCATTGAGGTCCAAGTGCATGACGTACTGGCCCCTACGGGCGAACAAGGCTGTGAGATTGCTTTTTGGGTTCCTTTATCTTTCTGTTACGAAATTTAGTTTTTATCTTTTTAATCTTTAATTTTTGCAGGATAGCGCAATATACGACCACTTAGTACAAATATTGAAATTTTACGTTTGCTTATTTGCTGAAAAGCTACTATATTCGCACCATAATACATTGAACTATGAACACTTACAGAGTAATAATTGTAGATGACGATGAAACGGCTTTGCAAATTTTGACTCAGCAATTGGCTCAGGATAGCAGGTTTGCGGTTGTAGCTACAGCCACTTCCGGCGCTCCGGCCTACCGGATGATTTTAGAGGAGAAGCCCGATTTGGTCTTCTTGGATGTGGAGCTTCCGGACATTACGGGTATGAGTCTGCTGCAGGAGTTGCGTAACTCGGTGACTTGGAACATGCGGGTGGTATTCTATACTGCCTACGATAAGTATATGATCCAGGCCATCCGGGAGTCAGCCTTTGACTATCTGCTCAAACCCTTTCTTCCGACCGACCTGACCGAGATCCTTAACCGCTTTGTTAACCACTACAAGATCAATCCACGCTTTCAGGTACCTGTAAAGCAGACCGAGGGGAAGACCTTTATCGTCTTTACCCCTACCAATGAGATGATGGCACTCCGTCCGGCCGAGATTGGTTTCTTTCGCTACTGCTCCGACCGTAAGCTTTGGGAGGTGATTTCGCTCAACCAGCCCCCTCTATCCCTGCGTCGGGGGGTGACTGCAGAGCAGATTATCGCTTTCTCCCCCAACTTTGTGCAGGTGCATCAGAGCTATATCATCAATATCGACTATCTGATGATTATCCGGGAGAGCAGCTGTCAGATGTATCCCCCTTTTGATAAGGTGGAGGATCTGCATGTCTCCAAGAAATTCAAGAAGGAGCTGCAGGATCGCTTCTGCTGGTAGTTTTTCAATTTACAATTTATAATTTACAATGGGTGGGGAAGGGCACTCTTCTGACACATGCTGACTGAAATCCAACTGACAGTATAATAAGGGGATAGCCTTCGAAGGGTTGAGTTTGAGGGAAAGAATAAATCAAGGCCGGAACATGAATGAATCCTCATTTACGTTTCGGCCCCAAATAATTCAAAATATAGTTACTCAATTCTCTCTACACGTGATGCTTATTCTACGGTGATACCCTTGTTCTGCAATGTGACATTCAGCAGACGCAGGTAGTGTCCATACTGTTGTTCGGTGAGGGTCTTTTTCATCAGCTTCAGGTTGCCATATACTGCGTTGTGCAAAGCTTCCTTACGCTTGTCACCCTTTGTATGTGATGCTCTGGCCATCTGTTCGTTGAAATATTCGCAGATTGTGCCTACTGTTTCGGTCTGTTTACTATCCAAAGAGAGGTATTTGCTCAGTTTGGCAGTATTGATGTGGGGCTCCCACTTTCCCGTAATCGGCTGGTTTCCTGCTGCAAAGGCAGATGCTGACAGACACATTACAGTCATAAGAATCATTCCAATACGTTTCATAATACCTACTTTTTAAATTGTTAATCCTAAAAACTTA
The DNA here is from genome assembly GCA_946056155.1 of uncultured Mediterranea sp. Classification (GTDB taxonomy): domain Bacteria; phylum Bacteroidota; class Bacteroidia; order Bacteroidales; family Bacteroidaceae; genus Bacteroides. The sequence goes on from CAMGIP010000024.1 coordinate 11,068, forward strand.
CCTTAAAAAATTTGTTCTCCTTTTGGTGCACCAAATTCGAACAATATCCAAAATCTCTTTTCTTCTCCCTTAAAAGCCTTTTTCTTTTTCTTTTTACCTAAACACTTACCTATAAACTTAATCCTAATTCCAAAAGTTATCCATCAATCAATTTACCCAAGAAAAAACTCCTATTGAAAACCTTATTTGTATTTGTGGACTGCTATTAACTACACAATTTTTTAATATATTGTCATCTTATCCTTGTTCATTCGTTGTGGTTTTTTCTTCTTTCTGACGCAAAGGTAAGGCGCTTTTCGCTTAGCAAACAAATATTTTCCAATAAAAGTGATGAAAAGAGGTCTATTTCTTGATATATATCAATTTCTTTGTTACAAAAGTAATACAAAACTGGAATTTAGTAACATAATTAATAGAAATCGGAGTTGCCTCCTTTCTAAATGAGCGGTTATTGGCTTATTATCTATCTTAATGATAGGATAAGCTCTCTTATTCAATTCCTGAAACCGTTGTGAAATGGTCGAGAAGACTGTCTTTTTATTTGAAGAAGTCTCTTTTTCCTATTAAAATGATTGTAAAGAGATAGCAGGAATCGGCTGTCATGAGGGTTTCGTCAATCCTAAGTAGGAGAGCAAACGGGGAGCTATCAAACAAACATGAGATCGCTTAGGATATCGTTGGAGACCAGGATGCCCTGGTGCGAAAGCCGGAGCGTGTCACCCTCCTGTTCCAGTACTCCTGTCAGCAGATGAGGACGGGCCATGCGGAGACAGTAGTTGTGCAACTCCTGCCCAAACTCTGCCTTGAGCTGGGGAAGGGAGAGGCCGTGACGGGTGCGCAGAGCCGTCATCACCCGTTCGTTGTAGCGTGTGTAGAGGTCGAGCTGCTCCTCCTCATAGTTTCGTCGGCCCTGACAGATGCCCTCGATATAGCGGTCGATAGAGGCCACGTTCCACTCCCGGCTGTTGCCATGGAAGGAGTGGGCGGCCGCTCCGCAACCCAAATAGGGCACTCCCTCCCAGTAGGAGCTGTTGTGTCGGGAGTGGCATCCCGGCAGGGCGAAGTTGGAGATTTCATAATGCTGGTAGCCGGCGGCGGTGAGGGTGGTGGTGAGCCGCTCAAAGAGTCGCACGCTCAACTCCTCGTTGGCCTCCTCCACGCGATGCGACTGGAGCAACCGATGGAGTGGAGTGCCCTCCTCAATGGAGAGGTGGTAGGCCGAGATATGTTCCACACCCAACGCTATGGCCTGCGCCAAGTCCCTCTCCCACAGCTCTTCCGTCTGGTTAGGCAGGCCGTACATCAGGTCGATGCTCAGCCGCTGCAGGCCCGCCTGCTGACAGCGGTTAACCGCCTCCATAGCCTCCTGTGCCGTATGGCGTCGGTTGAGTAGGCGCAGCATCCCGTCATCAAAGCTCTGGATGCCCATGCTCAGCCGGTTGATGGGCAGTTGTCGGAGCCCCTTCACATAGTCGGGAGTGAGGTCGTCGGGATTGGCTTCTAAGGTAATCTCCTCCACCTTACTGAGGTCGAAGCAGTACGCTATGGTGTTGAAAATCAGCTCCAACTCCTGCGGTGAGAGTTGTGAAGGCGTTCCTCCTCCGAGATAGATGGTGGTCAGCGGTTCTCCTTGGAGATACCCCTTGCGCGTTTCCAATTCTTTACATAGCGCCTCCACGTAGCGGCGTTTCATCTCCTCGCGCGTAGTCGAGTAGAAATCGCAATAGATGCAGCGCTTCTTACAGAAAGGGATATGTAGATAGAGTCCGGCCATGAGGAAGGAGCAGATTTTAATGGATTATGCCGCAAAAGTAGATGATTTTTAGCAAATTGTCAAAATTGAATCCCCCTTTTCTGTGCAAAACCTGTTGCTTTTTGTATTTTTGCACGGGAAAAAGTCGGCAAACTGTTCGCGCAAGCCCTGCTGCAAGCAGCTGCTGCCGGAAGGGGATGAACGGATACTATTATATATAAGAAGGAGTAATAAAAGTTAGAACCATGTTTACACGCGAAGAAAGAGAACGGATTATCCGTTTAGTCAAAAGTGAGGTCGTTCCTGCCATTGGTTGTACGGAACCCATTGCCGTGGCCCTCTGTGTGGCCAAAGCTGCCGAGACCCTCTCTCTGAGGGCCGAAGATATTGAGGTACAGTTGAGTGCCAATATCCTGAAAAACGCCATGGGCGTTGGTATCCCCGGTACGGGCATGATAGGTCTGCCTATTGCCATCGCGCTGGGAGCTCTCATCGGCCGTTCCGAATACCAGCTTGAGGTGCTCAAGGATTGCACCCCGGAGGCTGTGGAGCGCGGACGCCGCTTCATCGAGGAGAAACGTATTCACATTTCGCTCAAGGAGAATATCTCCGAGAAACTCTATATCGAGGCGAAGTGCAAGGCGCAGGGCAAGTCGGCCACGGCCATCATCTCGGGCGGACACACACGCTTCATCTATGTGGCTCTTGATGATGAGGTGCTGTTGGACAAGCGCAACCTGGCTGTGGGTGAGAGCGATAACGAAGAGGAGGTACCTCTGACGCTGCGCCGGGTGTTTGACTTTGCTACGATGGCTCCGCTCGAAGAGATCAGTTTTATCTTAGAGACGGCCCGCCTGAACAAAGCAGCAGCCGAGGCTTCGTTTAAGGGCGACTACGGACATGGTTTGGGTAAGATGATCCAGGGCGAGCACGAACAGCAGATGATGGGCGACAGCATCTTCTCCCACATCCTCTCCTATACATCGGGTGCCTGCGATGCCCGTATGGCAGGAGCCATGATTCCGGTCATGAGTAACTCCGGCAGCGGCAACCAGGGTATCTCGGCTACCTTACCCGTATGGGTCTATGCCCATGAGACGGGCAAGAGCGAGGAGCAGCTCATCCGCGCCCTGATGCTGAGCCACCTGACGGTCATCTACATCAAGCAGAGCTTGGGACGTCTTTCTGCCCTCTGCGGGTGTGTAGTAGCTGCCACCGGTTCGAGTTGCGGCATCACCTGGCTGATGGGTGGCGACTATCGTCGGGTATCTTACGCGGTAAAGAACATGATTGCCAACCTCACCGGCATGATTTGTGACGGCGCCAAGCCGAGCTGTGCGCTGAAGGTGACTACCGGCGTTTCTACCGCTGTGCTCTCGGCTGTCATGGCCATGGAGGACCGTTGCGTCACCTCCGTAGAGGGTATCATCGATGATGATGTCGATCGCAGCATCCTCAACCTCACCCGCATCGGTTCACAGGGTATGAACGAGACCGACCGCGTGGTGCTTGACATCATGACGCACAAGGATTGCTGATACTCTCCTCCCGTTATTCCTCTCCGCTGGTTGCGGAGGCGGGCCCCAAGAGAAAGTGGTGGTTGACGAAGTGCATCTCCACGACTCCATACCGGATTAGGCGTGCCAGCAGTTTGAGAACGGCTGGCCGCACCATCCGTGTGAGCCTGCAGCATTCGTTGAGGGAGAGCAGCTCCCCCTCGGCCAGCGTGCGGAGCAGCCGTTGCTCCTGCTCGGTATAGCAGGTCAGCTCCCCAGCGGGTTCCGACCGTTGCTTCCAGACCATCAGGTGGATGGCTGTAGCCAGGATATTCTCATCCTTCACCCTGACATAGGCCCAGGGCTTTCCCTCCTCATCCTTGGCATAGACCGGTTTCTTCCGGCTCTCTTCAATATTGACAATGAGTACGGTTTTTCCCTCCACGACATAGGCTTGAGAAGTGTATTCCACCTGTGGTGTACAGTAGAGATTGGCCGCCGCCTCAATCATATAGATTTCCTCTTCACTCCGTACCCCTGCAATCTTTCCGTTGTCCTTGACCCCGATAAGCAGGCGTCCTCCCTCCGTGTTAGCGAAGGCCGAGAGTGAGCGGGCAATCTTCCGGACATCCGATATTTCGAACTTGAAATCCTGTTGCTGATGCTCTCCTTGGGCTATAAGTGCGTGGATATAATCTGTGTCAATATGCTGTTTCATGGGTGCAAAAGTAGATAAAAAACCGAAAACTTCCACTTTTTCACTCTAAATTGCCCCAATGAATAAAAAAAAGTTGTATTTATATGCATATATTTCAAGAAAGAATGTACTTTTGTAGGACGTAACTAACAAAACACCTATCGTTATGGAAGAATTGATTGGAAAGGTAGCAGAGCTTTATGCGGCATTTGAGAAAGATGCCAAGGCTCAAGTAGAGGCTGGTAACAAGGCCGCAGGTGCTCGTGCACGTAAGGCATCGTTGGAAATCGAGAAGGCTATGAAGGCTTTCCGTAAGGCTTCTTTGGAGGCATCGAAGTAAACTCACATTGGTTGAAAGAAAAAGGAGAAGACTGCCACTGTTTGTGAGCGGTCTTTTTTTTTGACTTCTCTCTCCCTGCTTCCCTCTCTTCCTATTTCCTTTTTATCCGCTCCTTATTATGGTACTTACTTTTCGGAGAGGATATGTACTCGGACAGACTCCCCCCAGAAAAACAGATGCTTTTACCCCGCACTGCCTCTGCTGCTTCGGAGTGCAATCCTCCTATCAAATAGCCTTCTCCTATCGTTCTCCTATTGTTCTCCTATCGTTCTGGTATTCCCGATACCACCACAATCGAAGCAGCATCGGAGTAGCTTCGGACCAGCATAGGAGCAGCAATTGAGCTGTTTTCAAAGAACTCTTGGGCTGTTAAGCCTCTGTCCGGGTGGGTCAAATCAGCCTCAAAACAACTTCTGTGTACTCATTATCAATCAGTTGACCCCTTTCCTGGGGAGTTTGTCTCATGACCACGTGACAAAAGTAGCGTACCGGCACGACTTGCAGTTGCTTTCGGTGCGATTCGCAAAGGTTATTGTGTTTATTTAAGAAATATTATCAGTTGATTATCCAGTTTTTGTTGTGTGCCTTGGTCTTTTGGGGGACATAATGCATGGATTCGTGCTGCGGCAGGTAGAGGATGTATCTCTTGCGGAGGCGGTTGGTGAGCCGAGTACTGCGGAGCCAGGGATTGGCATCCTTCAGCTGGGCGTAGGTGATTTGGTGCCGCTGCGCGTAGAGAGCCAGCGTGTCGATGCTTCCCCGTATCGTGTCCGGACGGTAGGTCAGGGTGGGATAGAGCTGCTCCCGCTTGAGCAGGAAGCCATACCGTTTGGGGTTCTCGAGAATGGTTTTGGCCGCCATGAGGCGGAACATGTAGCGGGAGGTCTCCTCCACCAACCAGAGATCCACCGCCTGATTGGCCTTCTGGATTTTCAGTTGCGAGGTGATGCGTGCCTGACCCGCGTTGTAGGAGGCCGCCACACTCAGCCAGTCACCATATTTCGCATAGGCCTGTTTCAGGTAACGGCAGGCTGCTACGGTCTCCTTTTCGATGTGATACCGCTCATCCACCTCATTGTTGACCTCCAGTCCGAACTCCTTGGCCGTGGTCTGCATGAACTGCCAGAGTCCCACGGCTCCTGCCGGTGACTTGGCCAACGGATTGAGGTTGCTCTCAATCACGGCCAGGTACTTCAAATCGTCGGGTACCCCTTCGCGTCGGAGGATAGGTTCGATGAGGGGAAAGTATCGGTTGGCCCGTTTCAAGGTCAGCATGGTGGTGCTGTGCATATAGGTGAAAGACATCAGTTCGCGGTCCATCCGCTCCCGCTGGTCGTATCGGGTCAATCCGATGGTCTCTCCGGCAAAGGTGACCTGATCCGGTATGGTGGGAGAGGTGACACAGTAGGGTACCTCGCTCTTGACCGATTCGCGTTCATGGTCCATGGTACTGTGGCCAGTCAGCAGAGCGAATGTGCATCCTAGGACGAAGAAAGTGGCTGCGGTTACGAAATAGCTGATGTTCAAGTGGATTCTCTTCATTTGTGTAGAGGTGATTAAGGTTTTTTGTTACGCTTTGGGTAAAATGAGTTGTGCAAATATACGTTTTTTTTTCAGAATTTTGAAATGAAAGTTGGTGCTTTCGCTGAAAATCTCTATTTTTGGGAACAGAAGATAAATAAACAACAATAGATTTTGAACGTAACATTATGGAAAAAGTAATTATCAACTCGTACGATGATTTTGCCAAACTCATTGGCTGTCAGATTGGTGTATCTGATTGGGTGGAACTGCCGCAGGAGCGTATCAACCTCTTTGCTGACGCTACGCTCGACCACCAATGGATTCATGTGGATACGGAGCGCGCCGCTGTGGAGAGCCCCTTCAAGAGCACCATTGCCCACGGCTACCTCACCCTCTCCATGCTGCCCTACCTCTGGAATCAGATTATTGAGGTGAACCATCTGAAGATGATGATCAACTACGGTATCGAGAAGATGAAGTTTGGTCAGGCAGTCCTTTCGGGTCAGAGCATCCGTCTGGTGGCCTCTCTGCAGTCGCTGGCCAATCTGCGAGGTGTGGCCAAGGCTGAAATCAAGTTTGCTTTGGAGATTCAGGGTGAGAAGAAGAAGGCGCTGGAAGGTGTGGCCGTATTCCTCTATTATTTCGATTAATAACTGACAACCAATGAAATACATTGGAGCACATGTATCGGCCAGCGGCGGCGTAGAGTCGGCCCCCGAGAATGCGCGGGCCATAGGTGCCAATGCCTTTGCCCTCTTTACCAAGAACCAGCGGCAATGGGTGTCTGCGCCGTTGAGTCAGAAGAGCATCGGCCTCTTCAAGGAGCGTTGTGAGGCGTACGGATTTGATGCCCGTTATATCCTGCCGCACGACAGCTACCTCATCAACCTGGGTCATCCCGAGGAGGAGGGGTTAGCCAAGAGTCGTGCAGCCTTCTTGGATGAGATGCGTCGTTGCGAACAGTTGGGTCTCCGTTTACTCAATTTCCACCCCGGCAGCCACCTGAAGAAGATTTCGGTGGAGGAGTGTCTGAACCGCGTAGCCGACTCCATCAACTGGGTCTTGGCCCAGACTCAAGGAGTTGTTGCAGTGATTGAGAACACGGCTGGTCAGGGCAGTAATGTGGGTAATGAGTTTTGGCAGTTGCGCCACATTATCGATCGGGTAGATGACAAAGAGCGCGTGGGGGTATGTATGGATACTTGTCATACCTTCACCTCCGGTTACGACCTGGTGGAGCAGTACGACCGGGTATTTGATGATTTTGGCACGACGGTAGGATTCGAGTACCTGAGGGGCATCCATCTGAACGACTCCAAGAAGGCATTGGCCTCCAGAGTCGATCGTCATGACAGCATCGGTAAGGGATTGATTGACATCGAGTTTTTCCGCCGCTTCATGAAGGATCCGCGGTTCAACGATATGCCTATTATCCTGGAAACGCCCGATGAGTCGCTCTGGAGTGAGGAGATTCAGTTGTTGCGCAGTTTTGAATAATTGTCCTCTTGTTAGCTTCTTGACGGAGAGTATGCAAGAACGATACAACACTTGAGTGATAGGGTTCCTGAGTTTATGCGTGTAAAATATTCATAAGCTCAGGAACTTTCTTTTGCTTGATTGACTCGTCACTCTACGGTCTCAATCAGAAGGGTGCGGGGCAGTTCAAGGAGATTCTTTTGCCAGTCATGGGGTGGATAAACTCCAGCTGTTCTGCATGCAGATAGAGCCGGTCGGCTGGCGTGCCATAGAGCCGGTCACCCACAATCGGGGTATGAAGTCCATACGGGTGTGCCGCATGAACGCGCAGTTGGTGAGTACGTCCCGTGAGGGGATAGAAATGGATGCGGGTGCGCTCTCCTTCGTAACCGATGATTTCATAGCGTGTTATGGCTCGCTTCCCATAGTGGGGATGCACCATCTGTCTGGGTCGGTCGTCCGGATTAAGGCAGAGCGGCAAATCAATCGTTCCACTTTTGATTCCTTGCTCTTTGTTCAGTCCTTCTTTCTGTTTGTCTTTCAGCTTTTTATCCTCTTCACTTCTCAGCTCCTCATCCCGCTTGATTATCAGTTCTGTATCCTGTTCACTCTTCAGCTCTTCATCCAGTTTGTATTTCGGTTCTTTTTCCTCATTTCCTCTGTAAATTCCTTCAAGAAGGGCGACGTAGCGTTTTCGGATGGAGTGGTTGAGAAACATTCGCTGCAGGCGCTCGTGCACCTCTTTACTCTTGGCTATCAGCAGCAGTCCCGAGGTATCCATATCCAAGCGGTGCACCACCAAAGGACCATCGGCCAGAGGATAGTGTTGCTTCGCCCATTGCCATACCGAATCCGCCTGTTCCTTTCCCGGCACGCTCAACAGTCCCTGTGGTTTGTTGACCGCAACAATCCATTCATCCTCATAGATGACCTCGATAGCTGTTGACTTAATCCGATGAAGCCGTTTCAGCAGCGGATTGGGCTCTACCCTCAATCCCTTCAGCATGAACCCTAGAATCGGTCCACACTTTCCTTGACAGGCTGGATAGAAATTCCCCGGTAGATGTAGCTCGGTAGTCGAAGGCTCTCCCCACCAGAATTCCGCCATGGCCAGCGGGCGATAGTTGTGGAGGTAGGCATACTGCAGCAGTTTGGGTGCTGCACAATCCCCAGCTCCCGAGGGAGGAGCTTGTCCTGTGGTATCAGCAAAAAGTGTCCATAAATCCTTCTCTTCCCCCAACGCATTCCGCACCTTATAGCTGCTGAAGAGCCGTTGCTGGAGGGCTGCCGAACGGCTTTTCCTCTCCTGTTTCAGTTGCTCTATCTCTTTCAGTAGTGCCTCATACTTCAGCTGTGTCTCCTCCAACTCCATCTTCCACCGCCGTTCCAGTCGTTTGTATTCTGCTTTCTGAAACTGACTCTGTTTCAGTAGGTTCTGTTCCTCTTCGGCAGAGAGAGTTGCCGATGCTCGCAGCGTATGACGCTCTTCCTTTGCCCTTTTCAGCTCTGCCTTGGCTCTTGTGAGCGCCTCCTCCGAAGCCAACTTCATCTCCTCCAAATGCTGTTTGGCCTTGAGTAGCTCCTCCTCCTGTAGCCGTTGTGCGATGCGAAGATTGATTGCTGAAATCTCTGCCTCCTCCTGTTTGAAGAATCCGTCCGGCTGGAGCAGGTCGAGGAGGGGAGGCACAAAATAGGGATGGTTGTTGCTGCCTCCGAGGAGGCCCGAATAGGCGCAGAGGAATCCGGTCTCGCCCTGAGGAGTCTCCACTACCAGCACTCCCATCATCTTTCCCTGCCGGTAATCCGCCATCCATTGCTCGGATTCCTCACTATGCCCTCCTTGTTCCTCTTGAGTATTAAACCCTTGCAGAACACTCCGATGCCCCTGAGGGGATTTTCCTTTCCGAGAAGATTCCGCATTATGCTCTCCTTGTTCCCCTTGGAAACTCAGCCCTTGCAGAGCACTTGGATTCTCCTCAAGGGATTTTTTGTTATGAAGAGTCTGCTCGTGTAGATAGGTCTGCTTCTTCAAGAAGTGCTGCACCTCCTGGGCCGCCTCTAAGCAGAGGGGATGCGGAGTGTATGCAAACGGATAGGTGAAGGCCGTGGGCCAATTGCTTCTATTCACGGGGTGTGGAAAGGGGTGGAGATACATGTGAGTCAGCAATCCTTCTGAGGTTCAGTCGTTTTCTGTCAGGTTATCGTCGTTGCGGATGATGGGTTGCTCCACATCATACTCTTCACTTTCGCCGGTTGCCTCCTCTGCGGGAGACGCTTTCACCTTGTGTGCCCGTTTCTTTCCCAATCTCTTTTCTCTTTCCCATGCAGCTTTCCGCGCCTCGTAGGATGCGAATTGCTTTTCCAAATAGTTGTCAGCCATAGTTTTAGGATTATTTACGTTCTGTCTGTATGGTAAACTCATGCCAGTCGTAGGAGGTGCCGAACTCGTCGAGAATGGCTAAGTGGAGTGTAATCTCTCCGCTCTTCACCTTCCTTCCGGCACTTACGGTGGCGGTATATTTGATACCTTCGCCCGGTTTGATCTGCTCTACCAAGACGGAGGGCGAGATGTAGATATGTTTGGCACCGGAGGTCTCTGATACGGTGGGGACTACGTTCCTGGCAGTCCGCTTCCCCTCATTGACGATTTCAAAGACGACCTTGCTGTTCTCCTCGGCATTGAGGATGCGGTCTCTGCCGTCATCGATAAAGCGGATATTTTTGATGCGGAGGGCGTCGATGTCGGCATCGAAGTTCTGTGCCGAGGATGTTTCAACGGGAGTCATCATCCGCTCTTTCTGTTGTGCCGAACTGACAGCACCACCGATAGCAGCACCGGCCAGCGTGCCCACAATGGTGCCGATGGCTGACCCGCGAAATGCTCCGCGCGGTCCGTGTCCGCTGTCGCCAATCAGTCCTCCGATGGCATTGCCCACCTGACCGCCTACGGTTGCTCCTGTCATTACGGCCTGCGGATTGGCGCTTCCCATCTGGCTTGTTGCGCAACTGCTGAACAGTAGGCTCGTAGCGCAAAGTATGCCGATATTCCTCTGTATGTTCATTGTATAGTTACTGTTAGTTTTTGAGTTTATTCCTTTTGTTTGTTGAGTAGCCGATGAGATGACGAGCAGTCGTTCCTCCTTTGATCAGCTGATGAGTTGATGAGCAGGCTCTTCTCCTTTGAGCAGCTGATGAGACCTTTGCCTTTCAGCTTTTCAGTACTTGCTCTTGATGCCAGGAAGTGACTCCTTGATTTTCTGTATTCTGTTGGCATCGCTCGGGTGCGTACTCAGCAGTTCGGGCACCTTCTGCGTAGAGCCTGACGACATCTTTTCCCAAAAGTTGACTGCAACATCGGGATTATATCCAGCCATCCGCATGAAAATCAGTCCCATATAGTCCGCCTCATACTCATGCTTGCGCGAGAAGGGGAGCATGACGCCATACTGGGCACCAAGTCCAAAGACCGAACCGGCAATCTGCTGTACGGCGGCACTCTTCTGTGAGAGTCCCTGGCTCAGGATTTGTGCGCCATACTGCGCCAAAATCTGCTGGCTCATGCGTTCGTTGCTATGCTTGGCTACGGCGTGAGCCACCTCATGACCAATCACCACCGCCAGTTCGTCCTCCGAAGAGATGATGTTCATCAGTCCTTCATAGACCACAATTTTGCCACCCGGCATACAGAAGGCATTGACCTGATTGTCCTTCACCAGGCTGAATTCCCAGGCAAAATTCTGTATCTCAGCCGACAATCCGTTGTTCTTCAGATAGCTTTCCGTAGCATTGGCCAACCGCTTGCCCACGCGGGAGACCATGTCTGATTGCGTCTTCTTCGTCGAGATGGGTGCACTCTTCATATACTCCTTATACTGCGTAAGGCTGGAGGTGAGTATCTCCTGGTCAGAGACCAGCAAGAGCTGCTTTCTTCCGGTGACTGCCACCGAGCCGCAACTGCTCAATCCACACAATCCGCACAGTAACACCAATCCGAGCACCAATGCTCCTAAATAGTTTCTTTTCATCTTTCTTTCTCCTCTTTGATTTTATATTTATCATTCAAGATTCGCAAGCTATAAACTTGCTCAAAGTTAATCCGTTGAAAAGCCAGGCTCTTCACCACGGGCAAAGGTAGATAAAATCCGCGAGATTCTACACGGCTGTATCAAGAAAAGTGCTTCAAAAATAGTTGAGGCTATTCCCAAATCATGGCCAAGGGGATGGAGATGTGTGCAGGCGCACTCTCGTTGCCGTAGCGGTCGATGGCGGTCACGGCAAAGTGGATGCAGGCTTCCGAGGGGATGAGGGGGGCATAGAGGTAGGTGGTTCCGCTTACGTAGGAGGCAATCATCTGCTCGGGGCGAGTGAGGTCAATGGTTTTTGCCTCTGGAGACTCTCCTGTGGAGCCATAGATGATGTATCGCGGTGCGTTGCGCGGGTCATTGTCGGTTGACGCTTCCCAAGTCAGGCGTAGATAGCCGGGAGTGACCTGCTCCACGCGCAATCCTGTGGGTGCGGAAGGGGCCACATCGTCCAACCAAGGCATGGCGGGCACCAGCGCCCGATAGCGGTAAAAGTGCGAGGAGAGCCGTTGGTAGAGCTGCTGCGTGTCGTTTATCAGGTAGCGGACGCGGTAGTGAGCCTCTCCGTCCAATGCGTGGGAACGGATGAAATTGATCTGCCGTTCGATGTCATCCATGGTCCAGCTGCCTTCGGCTGGATCCAGAAAATAGATTCCCAGTCCCGGAATCACCTGTCGCCCATTGCTCTGCTCCTTCCAGTCGAGGGCAAAGGGGTAGAAGTTGTCCCCCCGGAAGTAGAGCATGGGATAAATCTGGTCCTGTATGCCCTCGCCCATCCATCCCTGTACATCCTGATGTACGGTGTGGAAAGCGTTCCATCCCTTGGATGAATATCTCTCGGTGTCTTTGTATTTGCCTACAGGACTGGTGCTTACCTTTACCCAGGGTTTGAGCGCTTTCACTCCTTGGTAGATGTAACGCACGATTTCAGAAAGATTGTCTTTGCGCCATTGTTTCAGGTTGCGCCCCATGCCATACCGTCTGAACTCCCGCTGGTCGGGGAAGCGTGAGGCATACTCCGGATAGCGCATGTAGTCGAAATGCACCCCATCAATATCGTATCGGGTCACCATCTCCCTCACCAACGAGAAGAGATACTCCTTGGTCTCCGGATGTCCGGGGTTGAGGAAATACTCACTCTTGTAGGGTACGCAGATGCGCAGTTTCCGTTTCAAGACCGATGCAGCACCCAATGAAGCCACATGCTTGCGGTTGCCCAACGGGATGCTCACAATCCAGGCGTGGCACTCCATCCCCCGCTTATGGCACTCCTCTACGGCAAAGGCCAGCGGGTCGTAGCCCGGACGTTGTCCGGTTTTGCCCGTGAGTATAGCGTTGTAAGGCTCAATCTGTGAGTCGTAGAGCACATCCCCCCGGGTGCGGGCCTGAAAGAGTACCGTATTGAAGTTGGCTTCGGCCAGTTTGTCGAGAATATCGGTCAGCTCCTGCTTCTGCCGGAGGATGCTTTGTGGAGTTACGGCCCGTGTCTGCGGCCAGTCAAGACCATAGACGGAGGTAATCCACGCAGCCCTCACCTCTCGTTTGGGTGAGGGAATCTCCACCTCTTCTGTCCGCACGGGGAGGGGTTGGCTGCTGGATAATGAATCGCTCTGCCGGACTTCCGTCTGCTGAGCCACTACCCAGGTGGGGAGAAATGCTGCCCCAATCGCCAGAACTGCTGCAAAAGTTTTCGAGGCAGATTCTGCAACCCTCATAGGTGCTTCAAAGCGCTTAGGGAGTGTTACAACTCTCTTCAAGCCCGTATAGAAAGTTGTAGCGGTATATTCAGCAACCTTCAGAACTGATTTAGCGGTGTTCAGATCGGTTGCCACTCTCTTCGTGGCGGTATGGAGGCTCTTTGTAACAGCAGTTCGAAAGGGGGCCAGAGCAGCTTCAGCAGTAAACTTTCGGTCTGTTGCTGTTGGAAGGGGCTTGTATAGGGTTTCAGCAACACGCTTCTCAACTGCCGCTGCGGAGCGCTGTGCCTGCAATCCGATGAAGAGCCTTTTCAGCATGAGCAATAGCGCTCTGACAGCGAGGTCTATAGGGTATATATGCATAAAAATTACGTTTTTATCTTCTTTTATCCGTTTTAGGGGTGCGAAGATAAGCAAAAGTGGTGATTGTTGGCTGTTTTTTCTTCAGAAAGCATTATTTTTGCACCCAATTCACAGGATTCTATACATTACATATAAAGAGAAGATGATTACATTTACCTTATGCCTGTTGCTGTTGGTTGCAGGTTATTTCGTTTACGGACGTTTTGTAGAGCGGGTATTCGGTCCTGACGACCGTCCCACACCCGCTATCACCAAGGCCGACGGAGTGGATTACATCGCCCTGCCTACCTGGAAAATCTTCATGATTCAGTTCCTCAACATTGCAGGACTTGGCCCCATCTTCGGAGCCATCATGGGTGCACAGTTTGGTACTGCTTCCTACCTCTGGATTGTGTTGGGTACCCTCTTTGCCGGCGCCGTTCATGACTTTCTGGCGGGCGCACTCTCCCTTCGTCACGACGGCGAAAGCCTTCCCCAGTTGGTGGGCCGATACCTCGGTGGCACTACGCAGAAGGTGGTCTGCATCTTCACCGTGGTGCTGATGGTACTAGTAGGTGCCGTCTTTGTCTCCGGTCCTGCCGAACTGCTGGCCGGCATGACGCCCGATGCCATGAATGCCTATGTGTGGATTGTCATTATCTTCCTCTACTATATCTTGGCTACCATGCTTCCGGTAGATAAAATCATTGGACGTATCTATCCTCTCTTTGCCATCGCCTTGATATTCATGGCAGTAGGAATTCTGGTGATGCTCTACGTGAAGCATCCCGACCTGCCCGAGATGTGGAATGGTTTCGGCGTGAAGTACGAGAAGAACCCCATCTTCCCGATGATGTTCATCTCCATAGCTTGTGGAGCTATCAGCGGTTTCCACGCTACGCAGAGTCCCCTGATGGCCCGTTGCATGACGACCGAACGCCATGCCCGCCCCATCTTCTACGGCGCCATGGTGACCGAAGGTATCGTAGCCCTGATTTGGGCTGCTGCCGCCACCTGCTTCTTCGGTGAGCACGGCATTGTCGATGCTATCTCCGGCAAGAGCTACTCCGGCGCGATGGTGGCTACTGCCATCTCCCGCGACTGGTTGGGTTCTGTAGGCGGTCTGTTGGCCATTCTCGGTATCGTGGCTGCCCCCATCACCAGCGGCGACACGGCCCTCCGTTCCGCCCGACTCATCCTGGCTGACTTCTTCCACATTGCCCAGCGCTCCATCGGGAAGCGGTTGCTCCTCTGCGTGCCCCTCTTCTTGGTGACCATCGGGCTGCTCGTCTATAGCTTCAGCGATGCCCAGGGCTTCAAGATTATCTGGCGCTACTTTGCGTGGGCCAACCAGACCTTGGCCGTCTTCACCCTGTGGACCATCACCGTCTATCTGCTGGGTCATCGCAAGGGCTATTACTACCTCATCACCCTCCTTCCGGCTCTCTTCATGACGGCCGTCTGCACCAGCTACATTTGTGTGGCACCCGAGGGATTCGGGCTTCCCGTTGCCTGGACGCCATTTATCGGAGGAGGCGTTGCCCTTATAGCCCTGCTGATTTTCCTTTGGAGGAAGTCTGCCGTCAGGAAAGCAAACGCTTGTTGAGATACTAAACTATTCTATTCAATTATTTACTAACATTTTAAAAAACAGACGATTATGAAAAAGATTGCATTAATGATTTGCCTGTTGGTTGTCACAGTGGCCGCACAGGCTCAGTTTGAAAAAGGTAAATGGTTTGTCAGCCCCTCTTTGACAGGGCTTGATTTCTCGCGCGATACGGAGGCCGACCGCTTCTCCTTTGGATTGCAGGGTCAGGCCGGTGCTTTTCTGGTTGATAACTTTGCCCTGTTGGTCAATGCCGGTGCCAATTTGAATGTGTTAGGGTCCGAGATGGATTATTATAATGCCGGAGTGGGCTGCCGCTACTATTTCAGCAAAGTGGGTATCTACCTCGGTACCAACGTTGGCATGGATTGCTACAAGTTGGGTGAGTATGACGACACCAAGCTCTCCTTTGGAATGGAAGCCGGTTACGCTTTCTTCCTCTCCCGCACGGTGACCATCGAGCCGGCCGCTTACTGGAACGTCAATGAGGACCGCTCCAAGTTCGGCGTCCGCGTGGGCTTCGGTTTCTATTTCTAAAGAACCGATTTCCGCCTTTAGCTATAGTAAGTACTGATTCAAGTTTCGCATCTTGCCTTGAACAGCTGTCAGAGAACAAGTACCTGGTCAACTGGCCCGTTG